>CALGWX010000120.1 GCA_937936215.1 uncultured Burkholderiaceae bacterium
TGATCGCCAGCACCGGCTCCACCCTCGATGCGCGCGGCATCGCGCTGTACGGCCGGCTGCTGCGCAGCCCGCAGCACGTGACTGGCGCGCTGGCGATGATGGCCAACTGGGACCTGCGGCCATTGCAGCGCGACCTGCCGCGGCTGCAGGTGCCGCTGCTGCTGGTGGCGGCGAGCAATGACAGGACGTTGCCGCCGCAGCACGCGCAGCGCCTGCGCGCCATCGTGCCGTCGGCGGAACTGATCGAACTGCCAGGGCTGGGCCACCTCGCGCACGAGGAGCGGCCGGACCTCGTCGCCGAAATCGTGTTCGAGCGCAGCCGCACCTGGCTTGCGACGCGCAGTGGCCAGCGCTCCCGCTGAAGGCGACCGCGATGTTCGAAGCCCCGCCCCCGCGCAAGAACGCCATCACGGGCGACCGGCGCCCCCACGCGGTGGTGATCGGCAGCGGTTTCGGCGGCCTGGCCGCCGCGGTGCGCCTCGGCGCGCGCGGCTATCGCGTCACGGTGCTGGAGCGCCTGGATGCCCCCGGCGGCCGCGCCTATGTGTTCCGGCAGGATGGCTTCACCTTCGACGCCGGCCCGACCATCGTCACCGCGCCGTTCCTGTTCGAGGAGCTGTGGCAACTGGCCGGCCGGCGGCTGGCCGACGACGTCACGCTGGTGCCGATGGCTCCCTTCTATCGGATCCGCTTCGACGACGGCACGACCTTCGACACGTCCGGCAGCGCCGAGGCCATGCGGCGCGAGGTGGCGCGGCTCTCGCCCGCCGACGTGGCCGGCTACGAGCGCTTCATGCGCGACTCGGAGGCGATCTACCGGGTCGGCTTCGAGCAGCTCGGCCACGTTCCTTTTTCGTCATGGACCGACATGGCGAGGATCGTGCCGCAGATGCTGCGGCTGAAGAGCTACCGCAGCCTGGCGAGCCTGGTGGCGAGCCACGTGCGCGACGAGCGGGTGCGCTTCGCGCTCAGCTTCCATCCGCTGTTCGTGGGCGGCAACCCCTTCAACGTGACCTCGATCTATGGGCTGATCTCGTTCCTCGAGCGGCGCTGGGGCGTGCATTTCGCGATGGGCGGCACCGGCAGCCTGGTGACGGGGCTGGCCAGGCTGATCGAAGGGCAGGGCAACCGCATCCGCTACGGCGCCGAGGTGACGCGCATCACGGTGGCCGACGGGCGCGCCACCGGCGTGCGGCTGGCTAGCGGCGAGACGATCGCCGCCGACGTGGTGGTCTCCAATGCCGATGCGGCGTGGACCTATCGCCATCTGCTGGGCCCCGAGCCGCGGCGGCGCTGGAGCGACCGCCGGCTCGACCGCGCGCGCTACTCGATGAGCCTGTTCGTCTGGTACTTCGGCACCCGGCGGCGCTACGAGGACGTGCCGCACCACACGATCGTGCTGGGGCCCCGCTACCGCGAGCTGCTGCACGACATCTTCGAGCGCAAGGTGCTGGCGCCCGACTTCAGCCTGTACCTGCACCGGCCCACCGCCACCGACCCCTCGCTGGCGCCACCGGGGTGCGACGCGTTCTACGTGCTGTCGCCGGTGCCGCATCTCGATGCGGACGTCGAATGGGCGGCGCAGGCCGAGCCGTATCGGCGCGCGATCGCGCAGCGGTTGGCCGAGACGCTGCTGCCGGGTCTCGAGGCGAACGTCGTCACCTCGCGCGTGATGACCCCGCTGGACTTCCGCGACCGGCTGCTGTCGGTCAAGGGCGCGGCCTTCGGGCTCGAGCCGGTGCTGACGCAAAGCGCCTGGTTCCGCCCGCACAACCGCAGCGAGGAGGTCGAGCGGCTGTATCTGGTCGGCGCGGGAACGCATCCCGGCGCCGGGCTGCCGGGGGTGCTGTCCTCGGCGCGCGTGCTCGATGCCGTGGTTCCCGATCCCCATGCGCTCGCCTGAGTCCCTCGGGCCGTTCCAAGGGCGCGGTCTGCGGGCGAACGGAGAAGAAGTGCCCGTGGCTGTGCACGCTTCCAAGGCCGATCTGGCGGCGTGCACCGCCCTGCTGCAAGGCGGTTCGCGGACGTTTTTCGCGGCCTCGCTCATCCTGCCGCGCCGGTTGCGCCAGGACGCCACCGCGCTGTATGCGTTCTGCCGCCTCGCTGATGACGCCGTCGATGGCGGCGGCGGCCTGGCGGCACTCGCGGCGCTCGCGCATCGGCTCGACCGCGCCTATGCGGGCCGGCCGCTCGACTTTGCCGCCGACCGCGCCTTTGCCGACGTCGTCGCGCGCCATGGCATTCCGCGCGCCCTGCCGGCGGCGCTGATCGAAGGCTTTGCCTGGGACGCGCAGTGCCGCCGCTACGAGCAGCTCGCCGACCTGCGCGCCTACGCCGCGCGCGTGGCTGGCAGTGTGGGCGCGATGATGGCGATGCTGATGGGCGCGCGTGCGCCGCAGGTGATCGCGCGCGCCTGCGATCTCGGCGTGGCGATGCAACTGACCAACATCGCCCGCGACGTCGGCGAGGACGCCCGCTTCGGCCGCCTGTACCTGCCGCTCGCCTGGCTGCGCCAGGCGGGCATCGACGGCGATGCCTTCCTCGCCCGGCCCGAGTTCTCCCTTCCACTTGGCGGCGTGGTGCAGCGGTTGCTCGACGAGGCGGAGCAGCTGTACGCGCGCGCCGCCACCGGCGTGGCGGGGCTGCCCTTGGCGTGCCGGCCGGGCATGCACGCGGCGCGGCTGCTGTACGCCGAGATTGGCCGCGAGGTGCGGCGGCAGGGGCTGGACTCCGTGAGTCGGCGCGCCGTGGTGCCGGCGGCGCGCAAGGCGCGGCTGCTGGCGCTGGCGCTGTCGGCGACTGCCGCCCCGACCGCGGTCGATCCCGCACCGCCGCTGGCGGAGACGCGCTTCCTGGTCGACGCCATCGCCGCCGCGCCGCGGCCTTTGCCTCTGTCCGCGCTGCCACCGTTGCCGTTGGCCGAGCGCAGCTTCGACGAGCGCGTCGGCTGGTTGGTCGACTTGTTCGCTCGGCTGGAGCGGCGGGAGCGCGAAGGGCGGCTGGCGGCGGCGCCGCGATAGCCGGCCCCGGCGCGGCTCGCACCGCTCGGCGACCGCGACGCCGGCCAGCGCGACGGGGTGGGTGACACGCATCGTCGTTCGCCCGCGCCGTCTCGTGCGACGATGGCGGCGTGAACCCCGGCGACCTCGAAATCGTTTGCCAAGGCGCGGGCGCCGAGGCGATCGTCATGGTCCACGGCTGGCCCGACACGCATCGGCTGTGGGACCGCCAGGCCGAGGCGCTGCGCGCCGACCATCGCTGCGTGCGCTTCACGCTGCCCGGGTTTGCTTCCGGCCATCCCAAGCAGGCGTACTCGCTCGACGAACTGGTCGAGACGGTCCGCTTCGTCGCGATGAGCGCCGGCGGCGGCGCGCCGGTGACCCTGCTGCTGCACGACTGGGGCTGCTTCTTCGGCTACCAGTTCGCGCTGAGATACCCGGGCCTGGTGCGGCGCGTGATCGGGGTGGACATCGGCGATGCCGGCTCGCGCGCGCACCGCCGCGAGATCGGGCTGAAGGGCATCGCTTCGATCGTCGCGTACCAGTCCTGGCTGGCCACGGCCTGGCACATCGGCGGCGCGCTCGGCGACCGCATGGCGCGGTGGCTCGCGACGACCTTTCGCGCCCCGTCGGCGGCGAGCGTCAGCGCGCAGATGGGCTACCCCTATGCCGTGCAGTGGACCGGCGCCGCGGGGGGCTTCGGCCAGGCGAAGACCTTTCGCCCGGCGGCTCCGATGCTGTTCATCTACGGCCGCCGCAAGCCGGTGATGTTCCACTCCAGCGTATGGGCGGACGAGGTGGCGTCGCGGCCGGGCAGCCGGGTGCTGGCGTTCGACACCGGGCACTGGGTGATGGTCGAGCAGCCGGAGCGGTTCAACCGGGCGGTCATCGATTGGCTGGCCGCGACAGATGAGCAGGCAATGCCGTGAGCGGCAGCGCGCTCGGCCTGATCGAACTGATCCTCGTCTTCGGCCTGCTGCTGGGCTTCGGCGTCTGGCAGCTTTACGCCGTGCGCCGCGACCAGCGGCGGGCCGACGAGGAAGGGCAGCGCCGCCGCGACGAGGCCGAACCGCCGCCGCATTGAGCCCGGCCATCGGGCCGGACGACGTGGGTGCGCGCAAGGTTGGCGGCCCGCCGGTGGCCAAGGCGATGTCCGGCGAGAGCGGGCACGCCGCAAGGCGTGAGCGCGCGAGACTCTTTTTTGCGAATCGACGCCTTTTTCCCGCCAAGTCGTTGTGCCGATTCTCGCCATCGGTTGCCGTCGGCGAAAAAACCTCAGCCTCCAGGGGCGAGCCGGCGCGGCGCGGCCGCCGCGCGGCCGGTGCCAGCAGTGCACCCGTCAACCCGCCCGCCGCGGCATGCGAAAGGGCAGCAGCAGCTGGACCCAGCGGCGGCGGAAACGGTCGAGGTCGAGGCTCTCGTGGATCGCCACCACGCGCTCCCCGAACAGCCGCGTCGTGATCACCGAGCGGGTGTAAAACGGCGCGTCCTGCAGCGTGCGCTCGATCGCCGCGCCATCGTCGCTGCGGGTGGCGCGCGCGATGCGCCAGCCGCTCGCGGGCAGCGCGACCGTTCGTGGCGGTTCGATCGGCTCGGCCCGGCCAGTGGCGTCGAAGCGCAGCGCCAGCGAGGTCGCGCCGCCGTCGCGGCGCTCGACGTCGTACAGGACTGTCGTCGCGCCGTCGCGATGGCTCGCCCGCGACCAGGTCCAGCGGCGGAAGTCGTCTTCGAGCGGCGCGTCGCCGTCGTTGCTGTCCAGGTAGCCGGTGCCGCTGAAGCGCAACGGCGGATGCGTCAGTCGCACCTCGACCTGCGCGCGCGGCGCCAGCGGCCGCCAGCGGTGACGGCCGGTGCGGTCGAGGGCATGGACGTGGGGCGTCAGTGCCGAAGGGATCACACGCACGTGGCCGCGCAAGCGCGACGGGATCGGCGTCGTCACTTCGTCGAGGGTGAATTGCAGCGCGCCGTCGCGCCAGGCGAGCGCGCTGGGGCCGATCGCCAGGTGCGTCGCCTCGGCGCGCAGCCGGCTTGCGCCGCGCTCGGTCATCGCCCAGCGTGACGGTGGGCCGTACAGCGCCACGTTGAGTGAAACGTACTGGCGCGGATCGGCGCTGCCCCGCCGCCGCCCGGCGGCGTAATAGGGCGAGAACACGCTGCCGATGAAGGCGATCAGCGTGATGCCGTGGCGGCCGTCGTCGCTGAGCGCATCGACGTACCACCAGGCGTAGCCGTTCGGCGGCACGGGGCGGTCGAAGCCGATCATGCGGACAGCTCCGCCAGCACCGCCTCGGCGGCCAGCCGCCCGGAAAGCGCCGCCATCGGAATGCCGGGTCCCGGATGGGTGCTGCCGCCGGCGAGGAACAGGCCCGGCAGCCGCGTGCGCGTGCCCGGGCGGGCGAACGAGGCGCGCCAGCCGTGCGAGGCCGGCCCGTACAGCGCGCCGCCGCTGCCGGGAAACAGCCGCTCGAAGTCGCTCGGCGCGGTGACCACGGTGCGCGCGTCGTCGAGGGCGAGGCGCAGACCGCAGCGTCGCAGCTGCGCCAGCGCTCGCGCCTGCGCTGCCGCCAGCTCGGCCCGGCCGTAGGCGTGTGCATCGCCGTCGGCCGGCGCGTTGACGAGCAGCAGCAAGCGCTCCGCCGCTGGCGCGGGCTGGCCGTCGCGATCGTCGCGGTCGTGGGCGCAGACGTAGACGGTCGGCGACGCCGGCGGCCGGCGCTGCCGGAAGATGTCGTCGAACTCGGCCGCGTAGTCGCGCGAGAAGAAGACCGTGTGCCGCAGCAGCGGAAAGCCGGCGGTGGCCGCGACCGCCGACCACGTGATCGCCGACAGCGACCGCGCCGCCCCTTGCACGCCCGGCACGGCGGCCGCGGCATCGGCGCCGAACAGGCCGCGCGCCAAGGCGGCGGCGTCGGCGTTGGCGATGACGAATTCCGCGGCGAGGCGCTCGCCGTCGGCAACCCGGACGCCGGCGGCGCGGCCGTTGGCCACCTCGATGTCGCACACGTGCGCGCCGAAGCGGAACTCGGCGCCGTTGGCCTCGGCGACGCGCCGCAGCGCCTGCGCCAGCCGATGCATGCCGCCGTCGACCAGCCAAACGCCCTCCTGCTCCACGTGCGCCACCAGCATCAGCGTCGCTGGCGCCGCGAAGGGCGAGGCGCCGCAGTAGGTGGCGTAACGGCCAAACAGCTGCCGCAGCCGCGGGTCGCGGAAGTGATCCCCCAGGGCGCGCCACAGCGCCGCAAAGGGGCGGATGCGCCACAGCGCCGGCAGCCGGCGCCAGCCGACGCGGGCTACGAGTGTCAGCGGGCTCGGCCGCGAGGCGCGGATGAAGCTGTCTTCCAGGGTGCGATAGATGCGGCCCGCCTCGGCGCAGAAGGCGAGATAGCGGCGGCCTTCGTCCGGGCCGGCAAACGCGCCGATGGCTTCGGCCGAGCGTTCGCGGTCCGCGAAGAGGTCGAGCCGTTCGTCTTCGCTCCAGGCGTGGCGGGCGAGGATCGCCGCCGGCCGCAGCGCGAGCTCGGCGTCGAGCGAACTGCCGGCGTCGTGGAACAGTTCTTCGAACACCCCGCGCAGCGTGAACACGGTCGGGCCGGCGTCGAGCCGCGCGGTGCCGATCGTCACCTCGCGCATCTTGCCGCCGGGGGCGTCGGCGCGCTCCAGCACCGTCACCCGCAGGCCCCGGCGCGCCAGCAGCGCGGCCGCCGCCAGGCCGCCGATGCCGGCGCCGATGACGACCACCCGCGGGTTGGACATCGCACCCCCACGCTGAACGGCCCTGGCGCATCGGCGCGATCCGCCGCCGATCAACTAACTTGACATTTGCAAGTGACAGGAGAACATTACACCCGTTGGCCGGCCGCGCGCTGCCCTGCGGGTCGCGGCGCCGGCAGGCCCCCGCCCTCGGGAGGCGATCGTCATGGACTTGATGCCGCGAATCGAACAGGCACTGCAGGGGGCGGTCGCGCAGGTTGAGGCGGCCGGGGCGCCGCGGCGGCTGGCGGCAGCGATCCGCTACGCCGTCTTCCCCGGCGGCGCCCGCATCCGGCCGCGGCTGTGCCTCGCGGTGGCCGCGGCCTGCGGCGAGGACGACCCCCGGCCGGCGGACGGGGCGGCGGCGGCGATCGAGCTGCTGCACTGCGCCTCGCTGGTGCACGATGACCTGCCGTGCTTCGACGATGCGGCGACGCGCCGCGGCAAGCCGTCGGTGCACAAGGCCTTCGGCGAGCGCATCGCCGTGCTGACGGGCGACGCGCTGATCGTGCTCGCCTTCCAGACGCTGGCGGCGGGGGCCGCGGCGCGGCCGGATCGGCTGGCGGCGCTGCTCGGCACCGTCGCGCGCTCCGTCGGCGCCCCGCATGGCATCGTCGCCGGGCAGGCGTGGGAGTGCGAGCCGAGGGTGGCGCTGGCCGACTATCAGCAGGCCAAGACCGGGTCGCTGTTCGTCGCTGCCACCGTGGCCGGGGCGCAGGCCGTCGGGGCGGATCCCGAGCCGTGGCGCCGGCTCGGCGAGCGGCTCGGCGAGGCCTATCAGGTGGCCGACGACGTGCGCGACGTCGCCGCCGACCCCGCGCTGCTGGGCAAGCCGGTCGGCCGCGATGCCGCGCTGGGCCGGCCCAGCGCCGCCGAGGAGTTCGGCCGGAGCGGCGCGATCCACCACTTCATGAACCTCGTTGCGCAGGCGATCGAGGCGATCCCGCCGTGCCGCGGGGCGGCGCACTTCCGCGCCCTGGTGCAGATGGAGGCCGAGCGGCTGCTGCCGGCGGAGATCCTGCGGCTGGCGGCTTAGGCGCGCCGGTTCCCCGGGACGGCGTCGATGTCGCTGCTCGCGCCTTCGCTGCGCGCCGATGCGTGGCTCGCCCGCCGCGACCGGCTGTTGGCCAGCCCGCGCTTTCAGCGCTGGGCCACCTCGTTCCTGCCGACGCGGTGGCTCGCGCGCCGCCGGGCGCGCGAACTGTTCGACCTGTGCGCCGGCTTCGTCTATTCGCAGGTGCTCGTCGCCTGCGTGCGGCTGAAGCTGTTCGAGCGGCTGGCCCAGGCGCCTGCGACCAGCGACGAACTGTCTGCGGCGCTCGAGCTGCCGCCGCCGGCGGCGGAACGGCTGCTCGAAGCAGCGGCCGCGCTCGGGCTGGTCGAAAGGCGCAGCGGCGGCCGCTACGGCCTCGGCGTGCTGGGCGCCGCGCTGCTCGGCAACGCCGGCGTGGCGGCGATGGTCGAGCACCATCGGCTGCTCTACGACGACCTGCGCGACCCGGTGGCGCTGCTGCGCGGCAACCGCGACACGCGGCTTGCGCGCTATTGGGCCTATGCAGGGCGCGGCGATCCCGGCAGCGCCGGCCCCGAACAGGTTGCCGAGTACAGCGCGCTGATGGCGGCCTCACAGCCGCTGGTCGCCGACGAGATCCTCGATGCCTACCCACTGCGCGGCCATCGCTGCCTGCTCGACGTCGGCGGCGGCGAGGGCGCCTTTGCGGTCGCCGCTGCCGTGCGCGCGCCGCGGCTGCGCGTGATCGTTTTCGACCTGCCCGCGGTGGCGGAGCGGGCGCGGGCGCGGTTCGCCGCGGCGGGGATCGCCGATCGCGCCATTGCGGTCGGCGGCGATTTCGGCCGCGATCCCCTTCCTGGTGGCGCCGACGTCGCCACGCTGGTGCGGGTGGTGCACGACCACGACGACGAGGCTGCGCTGCGGCTGCTGCGCGCCGTTCGCGCCGCGCTGGCACCTGGCGGCACGCTGCTGCTCGCTGAGCCGATGGCCGAGGCTCCCGGCGCCGAGCCGGTGGCCGCCTACTTTCATTTCTACCTGTGGGCGATGGGGCAAGGGCGGCCGCGCTCGCCGGCGCAGCTCGCGCGGCTGCTGAGGCAGGCGGGGTTCGACCAGGTGCGCCGGCTGCGCACCCGAGCGCCGCTGCTGGTTGGGGTGCTGGCGGCTACCGCAATGACGTAAGGGCGCGAGTGTCAGGAACACTTGACGACAACGGAAGTCAGCGTAAAGTGACAGTCGCGGCAGACAGGCCAACAGGCATCGGTCGGCATTCGGGGCGGGGGAAAGCGATGAAGACGCTGGCGGTGGTGCTGCAGCAGCCCGAGCGCCTGCTGCTCGAGCGGCTGCCGCTGCCGGAGCCCGGCGACGACGACATCGTCGTCGACATCGACTACAGCGGCATCAGCACCGGCACCGAGCGGCTGTTGTTCAACGGCCGCATGCCGCACTTCCCCGGCATGGGCTACCCGCTGGTGCCGGGCTATGAGTCGGTGGGCCGCGTCGTCCATGCCGGCAGCCGTTCCGGCCACGTCGTTGGCGAAACGGTGTTCGTGCCCGGCGCGCGCTGCTACGGCGAGGTGCGCGGCCTGTTCGGCGGCACCGCGTCGCGGGTGGTCACCGCCGGCAGCCGCGTCGTGCCGGTGAGCGAGCGGCTCGGCGAGCGCGCGGTGCTGCTGGCGCTGGCCGCCACCGCCTATCACGCGGTTTCGGGCGGCGGCCTGCGGCCCGCGGTGGCGCCGCCGGACCTGATCGTCGGCCACGGCGTGCTCGGCCGCCTGCTGGCGCGGATGACCGTGCTCGCCGGCGGCCAGCCCGTCGTCTGGGAGCGCAACGCCGAGCGCGCCGGCGGGGCCGAGGGCTATGCCGTGCTGCACCCCGATGAAGATCCGCGTCGCGACTATCGCTCGATCTACGACGTCAGCGGCGACGCCACGGTTCTGGACAGTTTGATCTCGCGCCTCGTCCCCGGTGGCGAGATCGTGCTCGCGGGCTTCTACAGCGAGCCGCTGTCCTTTTCTTTCCCGCCCGCGTTTATGCGCGAGGCGCAGATCCGCGCCGCTGCCGAGTGGAAGCGGCCGGACATGCTCGCGGTCAAGCACCTGGTCGACACCAAGGTGCTGTCGCTCGACGGGCTGATCACGCACCGCGAGCCGGCCACGCAGGCCGAGCGCGCCTACCGCACCGCCTTCGGCGACGCGGCCTGCCTGAAGATGGTGCTCGACTGGAGGGGCTGCGCATGAGCGGAGCAAACGGCAGCGCCACGGGCGCCGCCCGCATCGAGATCCTGCGCGCGCAGCTGCGCGCCGAGGCCGCGGTCGAACCGCCGGCGGTCGCGACCTCGCCGGCGGCCAAGCACACGCAGATCATCGCCATCTACGGCAAGGGCGGCATCGGCAAGAGCTTCACGCTCGCCAACCTCAGCTACATGATGGCGCAGCAGGGCAGGAAGGTGCTGCTGATCGGCTGCGACCCGAAGAGCGACACCACGAGCCTGCTGTTCGGCGGCCGCGCCTGCCCGACGATCATCGAGACCAGCTCGAGGAAGAAGCTCGCCGGCGAGCAGGTCGCCATCGGCGACGTCTGCTTCAAGCGCGATGGCGTGTTCGCGATGGAGCTCGGCGGCCCCGAGGTCGGCCGCGGCTGCGGCGGGCGCGGGATCATCCACGGCTTCGAGACGCTGGAGAAGCTCGGCTTCCACGACTGGGGCTTCGACTACGTGCTGCTCGACTTCCTCGGCGACGTGGTCTGCGGTGGCTTCGGCCTGCCGATCGCGCGCGACATGTGCCAGAAGGTCATCGTCGTCGGCAGCAACGACCTGCAGTCGCTGTACGTCGCCAACAACGTCTGCTCGGCGGTGGAGTACTTCCGCAAGCTCGGCGGTAACGTCGGCGTCGCCGGCTTGGTGATCAACAAGGACGACGGCACCGGCGAGGCGCAGGCCTTCGCGCAGGCGGCGGGCATCCCGGTGCTGGCGTCGATCCCCGCGCACGAGGACATCCGCCGCAAGAGCGCCAGCTACGAAATCATCGGCAAGCCCGGTGGCCCGTGGGGGCCGCTGTTCGCGCAGTTGGCGGAGAACGTCGCCGCCGCGCCGCCGGTGCGGCCGAAGCCGCTGACGCAGGACGCCCTGCTCGGCCTGTTCGCCAGCGACGTGACGGGTCGTAACGTGGTGCTGGAGCCGGCCACCGAGTTCGACATGGTCGGCCGCCACGGCGCCGTGAAGAAGTCGCTCGAAGTCGTCTACGACACGGTGTGAGGCGGCGATGGCGGGCGCGCGCGAAGTGCTCTACGACGGTGCCGGCCAGGCGAGGCTGGAAGACGCCCGCGGGGCGCCGCGCGTGATCCCGATCGCGGCCGCCGGCGAGGCCGATCGCGCGCCCACGCACGGCGAGGGCCTCGGCTGCCACGGCGGCCGCGAGCGGATGCTGGCGGCGGCGAAGGCCGCGGGAAACAGCGAACTGCTCGACCGCTACGCCGCCGACTACCCGCGCGGGCCGCACGACCAGCCGCAGAGCATGTGCCCGGCGTTCGGCTCGCTGCGCGTCGGCCTGCGCATGCGGCGCACCGCGACCGTGCTCTCGGGCTCGGCCTGCTGCGTCTATGGCCTGACCTTCACCTCGCACTTCTACGGCGCCCGGCGCAGCGTCGGCTACGTGCCGTTCAACTCCGAGACGCTGGTCACCGGCAAGCTCTTCGAGGACATCCGCGACGCGGTGTTCGCGCTCGCCGACCCGGCCAAGGTCGACGCCGTGGTCGTCATCAACCTTTGCGTACCGACGGCCTCCGGGGTGCCGTTGCGGCTGCTGCCGCGCGAGATCAACGGCGTGCGCATCATCGGCATCGACGTGCCCGGCTTCGGCGTGCCCACGCACGCCGAGGCGAAGGACGTCCTCGCCGGCGCGATGCTCGCCTATGCGCGGCGCGAGGCCGAGGCCGGCCCGGTGGCGGCGCCGCGCGGCGGCCTCAGCGAAAGGCCGACGGTGACGCTGCTCGGCGAGATGTTTCCCGCCGACCCGGTCGGCATCGGCATGATGCTCGAGCCGCTGGGACTCGCCGCCGGCCCGGTGGTGCCGACGCGCGAATGGCGCGAGCTGTACGCGGCGCTGGACTGCGCGGCCGTGGCGGCGATCCATCCCTTCTACACCGCTGCCGTGCGCGAGTTCGAGGCGGCCGGCCGCACCGTCATCCCCTCGGCGCCGGTGGGCCGCGACGGCACCGCCGACTGGCTCGACGCCGTGGGCCGCGCCTGCGGCGTGGCGCAGGCGCAGGTCGACGCCGTGAAGAACCGGCTGCTGCCGGGAATCCAGGGGGCGTTGGCGCGGATGCCGATCCAGGGCCGCATCACGCTGTCGGGCTACGAGGGTTCGGAGCTGCTGGTGGCGCGGCTGTTGGTCGAAAGCGGCGCCGACGTGCGCTACGTCGGCACCGCCTGCCCGCGTACGCCGTGGTCGGAGCCGGACCGCGCCTGGCTCGAAGCGCGCGGCGTGCACGTGCAGTACCGCGCCTCGCTGGAGCAGGACCTGGCGGCGTTCGACGAGTTCGCGCCGGATCTTGCGATCGGAACCACGCCGGTCGTGCAGCACGCCAAGGAGCGGTGCACGCCCGCGCTGTACTTCACCAATCTCATTTCGGCCCGGCCGTTGATGGGGCCGGCCGGTGCCGGTTCGCTGACGCAGGTGATCAACGCCGCGCTCGCCAGCCGCGACCGCTTCGCGGCGATGAACGCGTTCTTTGCCGGCGTGGGCAGCGGCGATGCCGCTGGCATCTGGCAGGAGGTGCCGCGCGCTCGACCCGAGTTTCGTGCCTTCTACAAGCGCCAGCTCGACAAGCAGGCGAAGAAGCGCAAGGCCGAGGAGATGATCTAGATGATCGCCACGTGGCCGTTACCCGGGCGATCGCCGCTGCCGGCGGCAAGGCCGCGCCGCGCCAAGGGGGCGCCGTGCTAGTGCTCGACCACGACCGCGCCGGCGGCTACTGGGGGGCCGTGTACGTCTTCACGGCGATCAAGGGCCTGCAGGTGATCATCGACGGCCCGGTGGGCTGCGAGAACCTGCCGGTCACGTCGGTGCTGCACTACACCGACGCGCTGCCGCCGCACGAGCTGCCGATCGTGGTCACCGGGCTGGCGGAGGAGGAACTCGGCCAGAAGGGTACCGAAGGCGCGATGAAGCGCGCCCACGGCACGCTCGACCCCGGGCTGCCGGCGGTGGTCGTCACCGGCTCGATCGCCGAGATGATCGGCGGCGGCGTCACGCCCGAGGGCACCAGCATCCAGCGGTTTCTGCCGCGCACGATCGACGAGGACCAGTGGCAGGCGGCCGACCGCGCCATGGTCTGGCTGTGGAGCGAATACGGCCTGCGCCAGGTGCCGCCGCGCCCGCCACGCAAGGCGGGCGAGAAGCCGCGGGTGAACCTCATCGGCCCGTGCTACGGCACCTTCAACATGCCGAGCGACCTGGCCGAGGTTCGCCGCCTGGTCGAGGGCATCGGCGCCGAGATCAACCTGGTCTTCCCGCTGGGCAGCCACCTGGCGGACGTCGCCAAGCTGGCCGACGCGGACGTCAACGTCTGCCTGTACCGCGAGTTCGGCCGCGCCTTGTGCGAGGCGCTCGAACGGCCATACCTGCAGGCGCCGATCGGCCTGCACTCGACGACCAAGTTCCTGCGCGCGCTCGGCGAACTGCTCGGGCTCGACCCGGAGCCGTTCATCGAGCGGGAAAAGCACACCACGGTCAAGCCGTTGTGGGACCTGTGGCGCTCGGTCACGCAGGACTTCTTCGGCACCGCGAGCTTCGGCATCGTCGCTTCCGAGACCTACGCGCGCGGCGTTCGGCACTTCCTCGAAGACGAGCTCGGGCTGCCGTGCACGTTCGCCATTGCCCGCCGCGCCGGGGCAAAGCCCGACAACGAGGCGGTGCGCGAAGCGGTGCGCACGAAGACGCCGCTGGTGCTGCTCGGCTCCTACAACGAGCGCATGTACCTGGCCGAGATCGGCGCCCGCGCGGTGTACATCCCAGCCTCGTTCCCCGGCGCGATCATCCGCCGCGCCACCGGCACGCCCTTCATGGGCTACGCCGGCGCCACCTACCTCGTGCAGGAGGTGTGCAACGCGCTGTTCGACGCGCTGTTTTCGATCCTGCCGCTGGCCAGTGATCTCGACCGCATCGAGGCTACGCCGTCGCGGCTGCGCGGCCAGCCCACACCTTGGGACGCCGAGGCGCAGCGGCTGCTCGAAGAACTGCTGGCGCGCGAGCCCGTGCTGGTGCGCATCTCGGCGGCCAAGCGGCTGCGCGACCGCGCCGAGGCCGCCGCCCGCGCCGCCGGCGAGGAGCGCATCACCTCGGCGCGGCTGCGGCAGGCCGTGGCCGAGCTCGGCGTCAGCGTGCCGCTAGCGACGCACGCGCCCGCCGGCGCGCCAGAGGAGGTGGCATGACGTGGCTGCTTCGCGCCAGTGCAGCGTTGCCCCGGGCGGATGCCAGGGCAGTCGAAGGCTGCCGCCGGCCCTCGCGCCGGCGGCCCTGCGCGGCCGGCGGCAACGACGTCGCGCAACCCAGGCCCGCTCGCATCGGCCGGCGGCCGCGGCTCGCCGGCGCGCACCCGGCTGCGCCGGGTTTTCGGATTCGTCGTGATGCAACTGGTCACGCCGATGCCCGCCGCGGGGTTCCGCGGTATCGCCGCAAGGCGCTTCTTGGAGACTGATCTATGGCAGAAAGACAAAGCTCACTGTCTGGCCTGACCGAAAACGAAGCAAGGGAATTCCACAGCATCTTCATGCAGAGCTTCCTCGGCTTCACCGCGATCGCGGTGGTCGCGCACATCCTGGTCTGGCTCTGGCGGCCCTGGCTGTAGGCCCGTAGGGAGAAACGGCATGTTCGACCGAGACACGACTCCGGCCGTTGCCGGGACTCTCAGCGGCGCCGACTACGGCATCTTCGCCGTCAGCTTCGTCGCCATCCTGCTGATCGCAGTACTGGCCAGCCTGTGCTTCATCGACTGGCGGGCGTGGTTCCCCGGCGCGGAGAACCACAGTTCCCTGCTCGGCGGCGTCAGGTCTGCGGTCTACAGCTTCATGGACTACTTGAACTAGGAGGACTTCATTCATGTGGCGTATCTGGCTGCTTTTCGATCCACGCAGGACGCTGGTGGCACTGGCGATCTTCCTGTTTGCGCTCGCGCTGCTCATCCACTTCATCCTGTTGTCGACCAGCAAGTACAACTGGATCGAGGGTGGCGCCAAGGGCAAGCCGGTGGCGATGCTGGTGGCGCCTGTGCCCGGCGCGCAGAAATAGCGTCGTTCGCAGGACCGGCCGCCGTCGGGGCGGGGGCGTGAGGCCACCCTCCGACGGCGCCGGCAGCGCGCGCCGGCGGCCGGCGCGCGGCCTTCGATGAAAGGAATTCGGCGATGGCCATGCTCAGCTTCGAAAGGAAATACCGGGTTCGCGGCGGCACGCTGGTCGGCGGCGATCTGTTCGACTTCTGGGTCGGGCCGTTCTACGTCGGCTTCTTCGGCGTCACCACGATCTTCTTCTCCATCCTCGGCACTGCGCTGATCGTCTGGGGCGCCTCGCAGGGGCCGACATGGAACATCTGGCAGATCAACATCGCGCCCCCGGACCTGAAGTACGGCCTCGGCCTGGCGCCGCTGATGGAGGGCGGCCTGTGGCAGCTGATCACGATCTGCGCCATCGGCGCCTTCGTGTCGTGGATGCTGCGCGAGGTCGAGATCTGCCGCAAGCTCGGCATGGGGCTGCACGTGCCCTTCGCGTTCGGCGTGGCGATCTTCGCCTACGTGACGCTGGTGGTGATCCGGCCGCTGCTGCTCGGCGCCTGGGGGCACGGCTTCCCGTACGGGATCTTCAGTCACCTGGACTGGGTGTCGAACGTCGGCTACCAGTACCTGCACTTCCACTACAACCCGGCGCACATGATCGCCGTGTCGTTGTTCTTCACCACGACGCTGGCGCTGTCGCTGCACGGCTCGCTGATCCTGTCGGCGACCAACCCGAAGAGCGGTGAACCGGTCAAGACCGCCGAGCACGAGAACGCGTTCTTCCGCGACTTCATCGGCTACTCGGTCGGCGCGCTCGGCATCCACCGCCTTGGGCTATTCCTGGCGCTTTCGGCCGGCTTCTTCAGTGCCGTGTGCATCGTCATCAGCGGACCGTTCTGGACCCGTGGCTGGCCGGAGTGGTGGAGCTGGTGGCTCGACCTGCCGATCTGGCGCTAGCGCGAGGAGACGCAAATGGCAGTCGAATATCAGAACATCTTCACGCGGGTGCAGGTCCGCGGCCCGGTGCACATCGGTCCGCCGATGGCGCCCGGCTCGTGGGTGCGGCAGGGCAAGCCGTTCTTCGTCTACTGGTTCGGCAAGTTCGGCGACGCCCAGGTCGGGCCGTTTTACCTCGGCTTCCTCGGCCTGGCCTCGATCATCTGCGGCGTCATCGCCATCGAGATCATCGGCCTCAATATGTGGGCCTCGGTGGGGTGGGACCCGGTGCAGTTCGTGCGCCAGCTGCCCTGGCTGGCGCTGGAGCCGCCGCCACCGGAATACGGCCTCAGCTTGCCGCCGCTGAACAAGGGCGGCTGGTGGCTGGTGGCCGGCTTCTTCCTCACCGCGTCGATCCTGCTGTGGTGGCTGCGCACCTATCGCCGCGCGCGCGCGCTGGGCATGGGCACGCATGTCGCCTGGGCCTTCGCGGCAGCGATCTGGCTGTACCTGGTGCTGGGCTTCATCCGCCCGGTGCTGATGGGCTCGTGGTCGGAGGCGGTGCCGTTCGGCATCTTCCCGCACCTGGACTGGACCGCGGCGTTCTCGATCCGCTACGGCAACCTCTTTTACAACCCGTTCCACGCGCTGTCGATCGCCTTCCTGTACGGCTCGGTGCTGCTGTTCGCGATGCACGGCGCGACGATCCTCGCGGTGAGCCGCTTCGGCGGCGAGCGCGAGCTGGAGCAGATCACCGACCGCGGCACGGCCGCGGAGCGCGCGGCGCTGTTCTGGCGCTGGACGATGGGCTTCAACGCCACGATGGAATCGATCCACCGCTGGGCGTGGTGGTTCGCGGTGCTCTGCCCGCTGACCGGCGGCATCGGCATCCTGCTCACCGGCACCGCCGTGGACAACTGGTACCTGTGGGCGGTCAAGCATGGCGTGGCGCCGGCCTATCCGGCGGTGTTCCCGCCCTTCCCAATCCCGGGGGTGACGCAATGAGCGCGACCAATCGCAGGCTGCTCGGTCTGGCGGGGCTGGGCGCGGCATTCCTTCTCGCCGGCTGCTGGGAGCGGCCGCCGATCGAATCGGTGCAGCGCGGTTTCCGCGGCACCGGAATGGTCCACGTGGCCAATCCGCGCCTCGAGGCGGCGAAGTTCGCGGCCAACCAGGCGCCGGAGTCCTCACCGCGCATCGAGGTGGAGCCCAACGCGCCGCTCGCCAAGGACGTCTACAAGAACGTGAAGGTGCTCGGCGACCTCGACGTCGGCAACTTCACCCGCCTGATGGCGGCGATGACGCAGTGGGTGGCGCCCGAGCAGGGCTGCAACTACTGCCACAAGGACGGCAACTTCGAGGACGAGTCGCTCTACACGAAGCACGTGGCGCGCCGCATGCTGCAGATGACGCAGACCGTCAACAGCAAGTGGCAGAACCACGTCGGCGCCACCGGCGTGACCTGCTACACGTGCCACCGCGGCCAGCCGGTGCCGAGCCGCATCTGGTTCAAGGACGGCGAAGGGCTGGAGGGCGGCGTGTTCGCCGGCTGGCGCTACGGGCAGAACGCGCCCGCGAAGAGCGTGGGGCTGTCGTCGCTGCCGAAGGAGCCGTTCTCGGCGTACCTGCTGGGCAATGGCGAGATCCGTGTCGGCAGCGCCAAGGTACTGCCCAGCGACCACGTGGCGAGCATCCAGCACACCGAGTGGACCTACGCGCTGATGATGCACTTCTCCGACTCGCTCGGCGTGAACTGCACCTTCTGCCACAACACGCACAACTTCGCCACCTGGGACGGCTCGCCGCCGACGCGCGCGGTGGCCTGGCACGGCATCCGCATGGTGCGGGCGCTGAACAACGAGTACCTCGAGCCACTCGGGCCCACCTATCCCAAGACCGCGCTGGGGCCCGCCGGCGACGCGCCCAAGGCCTATTGCGCCACCTGCCACAAGGGCCTGAACAAGCCGCTCTACGGCGCGGCGATGGCCAAGAACTATCCGGAGCTGCTCGGTCCGATCCCGGTGGCGGTGCGGCAGGCGCCCGCGGCCGCCGCCGCCGCGCCGCCGACGGGCCTGCTCGGCAAGATCCTGTTCGCGGTCGGCAAGAACGAACTGTCCGGCGAGGCGATGCAGACGATCGATGCCGCCGCCAAGGCGCTGGTCGCGCACCCGCAGGTGAAGGTGGCGATCTCCGGTTACGCGGACAAGACTGGCAACGCCGCCAAGAACCTCGAGCTGGCGAAGGCGCGGGCATTCGCCGTGCGCGACGCGCTAAAGGCCGCCGGGGTGGCCGAGGATCGCCTCCTGATGAAGAAGCCGGAGTTCGTCATCGGCGGCGCCGAGGCCGACGCGCGACGGGTGGAGATCAACGTCGCCGAGTAACCCTCGGCGCGCGCCGCGCGATGGAACTGCTGCTCGCCCAGCCGCGCGGCTTCTGCGCCGGGGTCGTGCGCGCCATCGAGGCGGTCGAGTGCGCGCTGCGCATGCATCGGCCGCCGGTGTACGTCTTCCACGAGATCGTGCACAACCCGCACGTGGTGGCCGACCTGCGCGCCCGCGGCGCGGTGTTCGTCGACGCCATCGACGACGTCCCGCCTGGGGCGCCGGTCGTCTTCAGCGCCCACGGCGTCTCGCGGGCGGTGGTCGGGCGGGCGCGCGAGCGCCGCCTGCGGGCGATCGACGCCACCTGCCCGCTCGTCACCAAGGTGCACCTGCAGCTGCAGCGCTACGCGCGGCTGGGCTACGCGCTGGTGATGATCGGCCACGCCGGCCACGAGGAGGTCGAGGGCACCGTGGGCTCGGTCGACGCGCCGGTGCACCTGGTGTCGACGGTGGCCGACGTCGAGGCGCTGCCGATGGCGCCCGGCGCGCGCGTGGCCTACGTGACGCAGACGACGCTGAGCCTGGACGACACGCGCGAGGTGATCGAGCGGCTGAAGCGGCGCTGGCCCGACATCGTCGGGCCGGACGTGAACGACATCTGCTACGCGACGCAGAACCGGCAGCGCGCGGTGCGACTGCTGGCGCAGCAGGTCGACCGCGTGCTGGTGGTCGGCGCCCGCAACAGCTCGAACTCGAACCGCTTGCGCGAGGTGGCCGAGAGCCACGGCGTGCCGGCGCGGCTGATCGAGGACGAGACCGAGATCGAGCCGGACTGGCTCGCCGGCGTGCGGCGCGTCGGCCTCACCGCCGGCGCCTCGGCGCCGGAGGCGATCGTCGAGCGCGTGCAGGCGCGGCTGCGTGCGCTGGGCGTGGACCGCGTGCGTGAACTGCACGGGCCGCCGGAGTACCTCGTCTTCAAGCTGCCGCACGAGCTGCGCGCGCAGGCTGCCTGAAGCGGCGCGCGCTCGCTAGCGCCGGATCGTCAGCGTGGCGGCGACGAGCGGCGCGGAGCCGAAGTCGACCTCACGCAGCCGGTTGCCGTTGCGGTCTTCGAGCCGCAGCTGGCCGTTGGTGATCACGCCCGCGTAGAGGTTGAGCGCGATGCCGGGGCCGAGGCTGCGGCTGGCGCGCAGGAACACGGGCAGCCCGCGCTCCTCGCCAATGCCCTCGGGCACCGGCGCGGACTCGCGCAGCCGAAACCGCGTGGTCCGCCAGGCGGCGCCGACGCCGACGTTCCAGCCGCTGTCGAGCCGATAGTCGAGTTCGAGCCCGGCGGGCCCGGTCGGCCCCGCGGTCAGCGGGTTGGTCAGCCGCCAGCGCTCGGAGATCTTCCAGTCGACCAGCAGCAGCGGGAACACGCTGGTCTTCTCGATGCGCTCGAAGACGCCGACGCCGAGCCCGATGCGGTTGCCGTCGGCGAACCAGCGCGTGGCCGAGATCACCGCGCCCCAGTTGAGCGCGTCGCTGGCGGAGGCGCCGTTTTCGCGGATGGTGTCCACCGAGGGCGCCACGTTGACGACCCACCCTTCGCTGACGTTGAAGAACAGCGGCGCCGCCATGCCGAAGCGCTGCACCTTGCCCCAGGGCGCCACGCCGCCGAAGGCGGCCGGGCCGGAAAACGAATAGTCGGTGGTGTCGTAGTTGAAGGTCAGCCCGCCGCGGTGGCTGCCGCCGATCGGGCCGGCCACGCCGGCGCGCACGATGGCGCCGACGGCGCGATAGTCACCGCCGCCGTCGAGGTCGGCGCTGCCCTGGTAAATCGGGGTGATCGAGGCAAACGGCCGCCAGCCGCTGTCCTGCGCCTGCGCCGCCCCGGCGGCGAGCAGCGCGGCCGCGGCGATCGGAGCCAGGCGACGGGAAAAAGGGGTCATCGGTAAACCTCGCTGAAGTGGGCCGCAGGTCGCGCGGCCGGGTGGCCGCGATGATGCCGCAATCGCCGCCGGCGGCCATGACCGCAGTCCGAGCGCCGCGCGCCATCAGCGGCGAGCGTTGACCAGGCCGATGCCGATGGCCACCATCAGCGCCGCCACGGCGAAGGCCGGGCTCAGCCGCTCACCGAGGATGAGCACGCCGAAAGCGACGCCGAACATCGGCGCAAGGAACGAGAACACCGCCAGCCGCGCGGCGTCGGACTGCCCGCCGCCCACACACGGGGCCGCGGGCAAGGGCGAAGCGGGCTGCAGACGCCGACGCCGTCGGGAGCGCCGCCCCCGCCCGGCCGCCCGGCTTAGCCGGGGAACACGACCACCGGGCCGGGCGCCTACTCTCCCGGCGGCACATACGCAGGCGCCGGCTTGCCGGCGGGTCCCAGGCTGCGGATGAATCGGTAGGCGGCACGCAGGTCGGCCTCGCTCATGTCGCGCAGCGCGAACCACGGCATCGGCGGCCGGTATTTCGCCGCCCGCGCCCGCCGCACCCACTCGTCTTCGCTGATGTTGGCGACGGTCAGGCGCAGGTTGGACGCGTAGGTCGTGCCCCACGCACCCTGCCAGCCGAGCGCGTCGCCGGTCAGCCACTGCGCCTCGGGCACGTTGCCGCCGCTCTGCGCGTAGCCGGCGGTGTGGCAGTCGTTGCAGCCGGCGATCTTCATCAGGTAGCGGCCGCGGTCGATCAGTTTCTGCTCGGCGCCGTCGCGCCGGGCCGAGTCGGCCGCGCCGACGGCGGTGACCGCCAGGACGGCGAGGGCGGCCGATAGCAACACGGCGAGCGTTTTGTTCATCGCGTCCTCCCTTCAGGCGGCCAGCGGCGCGGCGGCGATGCCGGCGACCAGCTTGTTCCAGTCGCGCGGCGGCAGCTGCTGCCGCGCCGTCTCCAGCAGGCGCTGGAACACCTCGGCCGGCGCCTTGGCCTGGATCGCGCCGAACAGCGACGCGCGCTCATAGGGCGTGAGGCTGGGCGCCATCCAGCGCACCACCTCGGCCATCCGCGGCGGCGCGATCGAGGCGACGATGCGGTCGTTGATCGCCGCCAGCTCGCCGTCCCTGAACTCCGCCCACAGCACGGCGTTGTGCGCGGTCTCCTCCTCGTCCATGTGGGCCAGGTTCTCGGCGACGAAGCGGGCCAGGCTGCGGTAGAGCTGTGCGGCGGCCTGTCTCGGTTCACCGCCAGCGCCCTCGGCGAGTTGCGCCAGCCGGCGCAGCTCCACGACTTGACCCTGCTGCCGGTGGTGATCGTCGGCGCAGCGGTCGGCGGCGCCGGCCCGCCGCGCATGGATCGCCGGGTGAATGAACTCGTCCTCCACGTGGGCGTGGTGCTGGAGCAGGTCGAGCATCGCGCGCAGGCGCGCCAACGCGGCGGCGCGATCGTCGGGATCGTCGGCGTCCATGCGGCCGACGGCGGCCACCGCGTCGGACATCGCGCTGCGAAGCGCCTTGTGGATGGCGCCGTAAAGGTCGAAGCGGGTTGCGGTCATCGTCTTTCCTCGTTCACGTGGTGGTTGTGTCTTGCCGCGCGTGGCGGCACCCCCGATGCCCGGCATGCTAGGAATCCGCCCCCGCCCCCGCTCGTAAATCTTGGCTAAGGTCTTGCTAAGAAATCCGTAAGCGGTGGCGGTGCGAAAATCAGGCTTCCTCAGCCGCCCGCCCCTGTTGCCGATGTCCCTCCGCCATGAGTTCGGCCCTGGCCTGGCCGCCACCGGTGTGCCCTCGCCGTGCGTGTCGGTGTGCCGCATCGACGCGGCCACCGGCTGGTGCGAGGGCTGCCTGCGCACCATCGATGAGATCGCGCACTGGGGCCTGTTCAGCGATGCCGAGAAACTGGCCGTGTGGGCGGAGCTGAAGCGCCGCCGCGGCACCCTGCGATGAGCCGCGCCACGGTCGGCGAGCGCTTCGCGCAGACGGTGCGCTTCAGCGCCGAGTCGATCCGCGCCTTCGCCGACGTCGTCGGCGACACCAACCCGCTGCACCACGACGAGGCCGTCGCCGCGCGCTCGCGCTTTGGCGGGCTGATCGCCAGCGGCACGCACAGCTCGGCGCTGCTGCTGGGGCTGACCGCCTCGCACTTCTCGCGCACGGCGCAGCCCCTCGGCCTGGAGTTCCACGTCCACTTTCACCACGCGGTGCACGCCGGCGACACGCTGGAGCTGGCCTGGACGGTGACCCGCGTGCAGCCGAAGCCCTCGCTTGGCGGCGACCTGGTTTGGCTCGAAGGGCAGGCGCGCAACCAGCGCGGCGACGTGGCGCTGGCGGCCACCGCGACCCTGCTGGTCACCGATCGCGCCGAATGAACTGCCATCCCGTTGCAATGGCGCCGGCCACCGGCCGCGACCACCCGCTGCGGCGCGCGAGGGCCTTTTCCTCGGGGTGCGTAGGCGCTTTCGTCGACCGACGGCGGGCGGGGCGCTTGGCGGGCGCGGCGCCGGTCGGAGCGACATGCTTCGGCGGCGCTGGCAGGCCGCTGCGTCGTCCCGCGGCGGCGAGGGGCGTCGCCGTCCTGCCATCCGGGCCTTTCGCTGCGGGCCGCGCTCGGTGACGCCACCCGACTTTCCGCAGCCGGTGTCTGGCCCCGCCTACGGGCCGGTGTTCCGTGGCGCCGCCACGGCGATGCTCCTGGTCGTGCTCGCGATGGCGCTGCGGGCGACGCTGGACCTGCCAGCCGACGAGGCGGCGCGGCAAGGCCTCTGGGTGCTGGGCATCGGCCTGTTCGCGCTCGTGTGCACCTACTGGGTGCTGATGCGGTCGACCACGACGATCGATGCCCAGGGCATCCACCAGAGCGGCCTGATCGACAAGCGGGTGGCCTGGAGCGAGGTGCGCAGCGCCTGGCTCTTTGGGCCGCCGTTCGCGCGCCGGCTGGTCGTGCGCACCGACCGCGGCCGCTTCCGCTTCTTCTTCGGCGGCTCGCCGCCGCTGCTGGCGGCGTTCGAGCGCATCGCGCGGGCGGCGCAGCGATGAGGGCCTGCCCGGTCCCGCCCATCGACGGGCCGCAGCGATGATGCGGCGGCGGGCGCCGGTCCGGCTGCCGGGCTTCATGCAGGTGCTGGAGCGCGGCTGGCTCAGCTCGAACAACGTCGTCTTCGACGAAGGCGACGCGGTGAGCGTGCTCGACACCGGCTACGTGGCGCACGCAGCGCTGACGGTCGAGCTGGTCGAGCGGGTGCGCGCCGGCCGGCCGCTCGCGCGCATCGTCAACACGCACCTGCACTCCGATCACGTCGGCGGCAATGCAGCGCTGAGGGCACGCTTCGCGCCGCAGATCCTCATCCCGCCGGGGCTGGCGGCGGCGGTCCGGCAGTGGGACGAGTCGCGGCTGAACTACGCCGCCACCGGCCAGCGCTGTGCCCGCTTCGACTACGACGCGCTGATCGATCCCGCCCGGCCGCTGCGGCTCGGGCCGCTCGATTGGCAGGTGCTGGGCGGCGGCGGCCACGACCCGCAGATGGTGCTGCTGTACAGCCCGGACGAGCGGCTGCTGATCTCGGCGGATGCGCTGTGGGAAAACGGCTTCGGCGTGATCTTCCCCGAACTGGAGGGCGAGTCGGGGTTCGCCGAGCAGCAGGCGGCGCTCGACCAGATCGCGGCGCTGATGCCGCGGGCGGTGGTGCCGGGGCACGGGCCGCCGTTTGCCGACGTGGCGGCGGCGCTCGAGGTCGCCTATCGCCGGCTGGAGTACCTGCGCGCGGATCCGCAGCGCAACGGGCGCCATGCGGCCAAGGTGCTGATCAAGTTCTGGCTGCTGGAAGTGCGCAGCACCTCGCCCGAAGCGTTGCGCGCGCACTTTGCCTCGACCAAGTTCATGCAGATGATCCACCGCCGCTACTTCGCCGGCGCCGACCTGACGCAGCTGATCGACGGCTTCGTCGACGAACTGCTGCGCGCCGGCGCGGCCGAGTTCGTCGATGGCCGGTTGCGC
>CALGWX010000121.1 GCA_937936215.1 uncultured Burkholderiaceae bacterium
GCCCTGCTGTCGCTGCCGGTCCACGCCGGCCGGCCGCTCGCCACCGACGACGCCGCGATCGTCGAGGCGGGCGCCTGCCAGCTCGAACTCTGGAACGAGCGCGGCCGCAGCGAGCGCGCGCTGTGGGCCAATCCCGGCTGCAATCCGTTCGGCCGCACCGAGTTCGCGTTCGGCGCTGCGCGGGCGCGTGACGACGATGCCGGCAGCGCGACCATCGCCGCCTGGCAGGTCAAGCATCTGCTGCGGCCGTTCGACGCGCAGACCGCCGGGTTCGCGCTGGCGCTGCGCAACGAGCGCGACCGCCGCGTGCACGCCGGGCCGCCGCCGCTGCGGGGCGACACCGAGCTGAAGGGCATCGCGACCTGGCCGCTGGCCGGGGAGTCGCTGCTGCTGCACGCCAACCTCGGCGCGGTCCGCCAGCGCGAAACGAGCGAGGCGCCCGCGCGCCGCACCCGCGCCGCCTGGGCCGCCGCGCTCGACCGCGAGGTGATGCCCGACACGCGGCTGTCGCTGGAGACCTACGGGACCGGTTCCGAACGGGCGCGCTGGCAGCTCGGGCTGCGTCACGAAGTGCGTCCCGGATTCCAGCTCGACGTCGCCTTCGGCGCCCAGGGCGGGCGCTTTGGCGACACGCGCCAGATGAATTTTGGACTGGTCGTCGTCACTCCCGTGCTGCGCTGAGCGCGGCGCACCGACATCGAGGAGCGTGTCATGAACCGTGAAGAGCTGACCTTCTCCCTGCGCAAGCTGCTGCTGTCCCCGGACGGCCCCGCCTTCGCCCACATCGTCCGCACCACCCCCTGGCAGGACGTGGTCGAGGCGCTGGAGCCGCACGCGACCAAGGCGGTTGCCACCCTGCTGCTGGAACTGCCGGCCGACCTGCGCGCGGAGCTGTTCTCGCATCTGGAGCAGGACCGTCAGGACGAGCTGCTGCGGCTGATGCCGCGCGACACCGTGGTGCAGCTGTTCGAGCAGATGCCGGCCGACGACCGCGCGGACCTGTTCAACCGCCTGAGCGAGGAGGCGCGCGCGCAGATCCTGCCGGCGCTGGCCAAGGTCGAGCGCGACGACATCCTGAAGCTCGCCGCGTACCCGGAAGGTACGGTGGGCTCAGTGACGACCTCAGACTACGCCAGCGTGGCGCCCGAGCTGGCCGTGGCGGAGGCGCTGGCGGCGCTGCGCGCCGGCGCGCCCGACAAGGAGACCATCTACGTCGTCTACGTGCTGGACGCCGAGCGCCGGCTGCTGGGCACGGTGTCGCTGCGCGACCTGGTGCTGGCGCGCCCCGACGCCAGGGTGTCCGATCTGATGAAGCCCGAGCCGGTGTACGCGCGCGCCGAGTGGCCGCGCGCGCAGGCGGCGGAACTGATCCGCCGCTACGACCTGCTGGCGCTGCCGGTCGTCAACGGCGGGCAGCGGATGATCGGCATCGTCACCGTCGACGACGCGATGGACATCGAGAAGGAGGCCGACGCCACGCAGCTCGCGCGCTTCGGCGGAACGGCTGCGCTCGGCGGCCCGGACCTCGACGTGATCGCCTCGCCGTTCAAGCAGATGTACAAGGTGCGGGTGTTCTGGCTGGCGATCCTGACTTTCTTCGGGGTGCTGACCAGCACCTTCGTCGCGCAGCAGGAGGAGATCCTCGCCAGCGTGATCGTGCTGGCGGCGTTCATCGCGCCGATCGTCGACATGGGGGGCAACACCGGCAGCCAGGCGGCCACGCTGGTGATCCGCGCGATGGCGCTTGGCGAGCTGAAGGTCAAGTGGCGCGACGTGTGGTTCATCGTCCGCCGCGAGCTGCCGGTCGCCGCCGCGCTGGGCATCTCGATCGCGGTGCTCGAGGTGATCCTGGCCTACTTCGCGAAGGGGGTGGGCTGGGACGTTCTGGCCGTAGTCGGGCTGGCGATGCTCCTGTGCACGGCGCTGGGCGGCATCATCGGCGCGCTGCTGCCGTTCGCGGCGCGGCGCATCGGCACCGACCCGGCCACGCTGTCCTCGCCGCTGATCACCTCGCTGATGGACCTGCTGGGCGTGTTCATCTACTTCGCGCTGGCCTACGCCTTTCTCGGGCACCTGCTGGTCGAGGGGGCGGGCGGCTGAAGGGCGGCGCCCAGGCGACGGCCCCGTGGCGGCGCGGACCGCCGTCACGGGGCGGTCATCCGCATGCGTGACAGTGCGATGACGGCCGGCCGCGCGCCGCCCGCCGCGATCCTCCTATGCAAGCCTTCACCCACGTCAGCCTGCTGAACCTCGCCGACACGCTGCTGAGCCTGGCGCTCGCGTTTGTGCTCGGCGGCGCGATCGGCCTGGAGCGGCAGGTGCGTCAGCGCACCGCCGGCCTGCGCACCAACGTGCTGGTGTGCGTCGGCGCAGCGCTGTTCGTCGACATCGCGGTGCGCTTTCACGAAATCCACGGCGGCACGCCTACCGCCCTGCACGTGGTGGCCTACGTGGTCTCGGGGGTGGGCTTCCTCGGCGCCGGCGTGATCATGCGCGAGGAGGGCAACGTGCGCGGCATCAACACCGCGGCCACCCTGTGGGGCTCGGCGGCGGTGGGCTGCGCCGCCGGCGCGGATCTGCCGCTGGAAGCCGTCCTCGGCTGCGGCTTCGTGCTGGCGGCCAACACGCTGCTGCGGCCGGTGGTCAACCGCATCAACCGCCAGCCGATCGACACGGAGACGGTGGAGGCGACCTACACGGTCTACGTGATCGCGCAGAAGGAGCGCCGCAAGGAGGCGCTCGCGCTGCTGGAGCAGACCTTCGAGGCCGCCGAGTATCCGGTGCGCGACGTCGAGGTGCATCCGTTCGGCCCCGGCGAGGTCGAGATCGAGGCGGTGCTGCTGCCGACCTCGGTCGACGGCGACGTGCTGGACGCGCTGACCGAACGGCTGCGGCAGTCGCCGTTCATCAGCCAGGCCTTCTGGAGCCCGAGTACGACCGAATAGGCGTTGCCGTGCGGTTTGAGACCCGCGCGGCGGGCATGGGCCAGGCTGTAAAGGGTCGCCCTTGCGGACGTGTTCGGGCGTCGCGATCGCGGCTGCGCTTGCCGGGCCGCAGCGCTCGCCGGCGGCCCAGGTGCAGCGGCCGAACTCAAATGCTGTGAAGAAATCGCCGCGAGCAGCCCGAGGTCGCTGCCCGCCAGCGGACCCGTACAGAGACGTACGGCGGAGAGCCGAAGGCGCGAGATCGGGACGCGCAGTAGGTTTATCCGCAGCCGCTCATCGCGCGACTTGCGGTCGCGCCGCCAGCAGCACCAGGACCGCGGCGACGGCGCTGAACGCCGCCCCGGCGAGAAAAGTCGTCGCCGCGCCCACGACGTCCCACAGCAGTCCCGCCAGCGCGCTGGCGGCGAGCATCGCCAGCCCCGCGACCAGGTTGAAGAAGCCGAACGCGGTGCCGCGCAGGTCG
>CALGWX010000122.1 GCA_937936215.1 uncultured Burkholderiaceae bacterium
ACGAGTGCATTGCGCGTTGGCCGCGGTGCGCGGGCAGTTCACGCAGCCTGAACGATGACGGACGGATTTCGAAGGGCGGCGTGGCCGGCACGGCGAACAGGACGCACGACCGTTCTGCGGCGAGACTGGCCAGCCGGGGAAATTTCACGAGGTCGGCCCCGTATGCGTGCGTTGCGTCTCGGTGGATCGGCACGGTCGGCACGCGGGGGGTCGATCCGGTTCGTACCGCCGGGGCGGTGCGGGTTTTCGCGGCGCCGCTCGCGCGCAACGGCTTCGGCCGCCGCTTCGCGGCTTCACGCCGGCTGCGCCGGCATGAGCCCGCGCCGCAACGGGGTTGTCCGCATCCCGCATGCATCCGCGCAATGGCCGCTGCAGTCGAAAACCTGCCGCGCGCTGCGCGCGGCTCGGTTTCCCGCGTCCCTCGTGAGATATCCGGGCTAGCCCGACTTCGCCGATTCGCCCCTCGCGGACGGCTGATTTGGTGTTGTGGCCGAGGCGAGTGCGTTGATTTTGTTGGGGGTGCTGTGGGGGTGTTTGGCAAAAAGCGCGTGTAGTGAAGACCTTGGTGCTGGTCAGCGGCGAGTGGCTGCGGATAATGCGCCGGCGAGATGTTCCTGCGCGCCACCACCCGCAAGAAAGACGGCAAGGTCCATCGCTACTACAGCGTGGTGGAGAACCGTCGTGTGGCCGGCGGCCGCATCGTGCAGCGGCACGTGCTGTATCTGGGCGAGATCAACTCCTCGCAGCAGCGCGCCTGGCGCCGCTCGATCGAGGTCATCGAGGACGGGGCCGATACGCCGCGCACGGTGGCGCTGTTTGCCGAGGACCGGGTCGGCGGCCTGGTTGCGGATGCCTCGATCGTCACGGTGAAACTCTCGGCGCTGCGTCTGCGGCGGCCGCGGCAGTGGGGTGCTTGCTGGCTGACGCTGACGCTGTGGCAGGCGCTCGATCTGGACGTGTTCTTTGCACAGCGGCTGCCGCCGTCGAGGAAGGGCACGCGCTGGGATCAGGTCGTCTTCGTGCTGGCCTGCTACCGGCTGCTCAGTCCTGGCAGCGAGTGGCGGCTGCACCGGGAATGGTATGGGCGCACCGCGTTGGCCGATCTGCTGGGTGCCGACGAGTCGCTGGCCGACCCGCACGTGCTGTATCGCTGTCACGATCGGCTGCTGGCGCACAAGACGGCGCTGTTTGACCATCTGACCGGTCGTTGGCGCGACCTGTTCAACGCCTCGTTCGAGGTCCTGCTGTATGACCTGACGAGCACCTACTTCGAATCCGACCCACCGCTGGACGAGCACGACAAGCGCCGTCATGGCTACTCGCGCGATCACCGGCCCGACTGTGTGCAGATCGTCATCGCGCTGATCGTGACCCCGGACGGCCTGCCGCTGGCCTACGAGGTTCTGCCGGGCAACACCAGCGACGCGACGACGCTGCGCGCGTTTCTCGCCAGGATCGAGCAGCAGTACGGCAAGGCCGAGCGCATCTGGTGCATGGACCGTGGCATCCCGACCGAGGCCGTGCTCGAGCAGATGCGTGCGAGCGACCCGCCGGTGCGGTATCTCGTCGGCACCCCGAAGGGGCGCCTGAACCGCCTCGACGCTGCTTTGCTGAACAAGCCTTGGTGCGAGGCGCGTCCTGGGGTGAAGGTCAAGCTGCTGCCCGAGGATGGCGAACTGTACGTCTACGCCGAGAGCCGGGATCGGATCGCCAAGGAGCGGGCGATGCGCCGGCGCCAGCTGAAGTGGCTGTGGGCACGGCTGGCGCAGGTGCAGGCGATGACGCTCGCCCGCGATGCCCTGTTGATGAAGCTCGGCGCCGCGCAGAACAAGGCGCCGGCGGCCTGGCGCCTGGTGGACGTCGTCGTCGATGCGCATACGCCCACCTTCACGTATCGGCTGAACCGAGCGCGGCTCAAACAGGTTCGGCGTCGCGAGGGCCGCTACCTGCTGCGCACGAACCTGACCGAAACCGACCCGGTCAAGCTGTGGACGTACTACCTGCAGCTCGTTCAGGTCGAAGAGGCGTTCCGGACGCTGAAGAGCGATCTGGCGATCCGGCCGATCTTCCATCAGGTCGAGCTGCGCATCGAGGCGCACGTGTTCCTCGCCTTCCTCGCCTACTGTCTGTACGTGACGCTGGGCCGGATGCTCAGGCCGCTCGCCTCCGGGCTGACCGCGCGCAGCGCGCTGGCCAAGTTCGGCGCCGTGCAGATGGTCGACGTGCACCTGCCGACCACCGACGGGCGCGAGTTGATCCTGACGCGATACACGGAGCCCGACCCCGAACTGAAGCTGCTGCTTGAGCAGCTGAAGCTCACGCTGCCGCCGCAACCGAAACCGAAGATCACCGCCGCCCAGGCCGCAGCAGCAACCACCACGTCCATGTAGTGCAGACCTACGGGGGTGGCCTCAAAAAAATTCAGTCACTTGGCGACCGCCAGCCCGTCAAATCGGCGAAGTCGGGCTAGCTCCGGCATCGAGGCGGCCATTTGGAGCCAGCCGCGGCCGGGTCCGCGCGGCTGCATCACCGGCCGGCTGCCGCGGCCTCTGCAGCGGCAGCCTTCGCCAGCGCGGGGCGTTCGCGAGGGGGCGACGACGACGCTACGGCTTCAGCGGGCCGCAGTCTTCGACGTACAGGCTCTCGGCGCGCTTCAGGCGCCGCTGCGCCTCGGCCTGTTTGTTGAGCTTGGCCTCGGCGAGTTCTTCGCGCGCCTGCCGCACGCGCAGTTCCAGCCGCCGGCAATGCGCCTCCTGCTTCTTGGCCTGGGCCTGCGCCTTCTCCTGCTCGCGCGCCAGACGCTCTTCCTCGGCCTTCAGCTTGCGCTCGAGCGCGGCGGCGGCGCGCACGTCCTGTTGCGCTCGCTGCTCCGCGGCCTTGCGGTCGGCAGCGCTGGGCGCGGCGGGCGCCGGCAGCGTCCGCACGGGTGTGGTGCCTGGCGGGCAGGGGCCGTTGGCGTAGCTCACCTTGCCCTCGGGCGACTCGCAACGCTGCACGTCCTGCGCCGCCGCTGGCCACGCCGCCGCCAACGTCAAGGCAGCGATACCGCCGAGCCCGCGGCGCGCCAGCGCGCGCCAACATTGCCGGCGGGGAGGCGGATCCGCGCGCGGCGAGCTCATCGCTGCCGCGGGCACAGCGCCCGGTAGTCGTCCTGCGCCCGGCGCAGCGCCAGCTCGGCCGAGGCGCGCGCCTCGGCGGGTGCCACTTCGAGGTCCTGCTGCAGGCGCGAAATGTCGCGCAGGCGCGCCTCGCACTCGCGGCGCTGCGCGGCCAGCTGCGCGGTGAGTTCCTCGTCGAGCCGCGCCGGATCTTCCTCGCGGCGGCTGCGCGCCGGCTCCAGCCGCGCCGGCGCGGGCTTGGCGCGCTCGGCCGCGGCGCGGCCGGCCTCATGCACGATCACCGGCGGCGACAGGTCGACCTGGCGTACCGCCTTCGTGTTCGGCGGGCACTCGGTATTGGAGTAGGTGACGCGGCCGTCGGGCGACTCGCAGCGCACGATCGCCGCCGCTTCGCCGGCCCCGCAGGCGGCGATGAGCGCGGCGCAGGCAGCGATGGTCGCGAAACGCATCGGGCGGCTGTTCGACGGTCGGGCCAGTGTAGCGACGGGCCACGCCGCGCCCAAGGGGCGACGGCGTTGCGCGCGCCGTGCCGGGCGCGCCGGAGCATGCGGTTGCCGACTTCGCGCTGCGCCCTGCCGGCGGCGGCCGTCAGAGCACCTTGCCGGGATTCATCAGCCCCTGCGGGTCGAGCGCGCGCTTGATCCGCCGCATCAGTTCGAGTTCGAGCGCCGGCTTGTAGCGGCCGATCGCCTCGCGCTTCAGTTGCCCGAGGCCGTGCTCGGCGCTGATCGAGCCCCCGCGGGCGTGCACGGCGTCGTAGACGATGTCGTTGATCGCCTTTTCGTGCGCGAAGGCGACCTCGATCGGCGTGCCCGGCACCGTGGCCATGTTGTAGTGCAGGTTGCCGTCGCCGAGGTGGCCGAAGACGATCGGCTCGATCCACGCGAAGCGGCGCCGCAGCTCGGCGTTGGTCGACTCGACGAACTCGGCGATGGCCGACACCGGCAGCGAGATGTCGTGCTTGACGTTGCCGCCGCGCTTGGCGTGCGCCTCGGGGATGCCCTCGCGCAGCGCCCACAGCGCCTGCGCCTCGGCCAGCGACCGGGCCACGGCGGCATCGACGATCTCGCCGGCGTCCATCGCCTCGGCGAGCAGGCGCTCGAAGAGGTGCGTGGCGTGCGCCTCGCCCTCGGCGTCGGAAAGCTCCAGCAGCACGTACCACGGCTGGTCGAGCGGCAGCGGCATCCGCAGCCGCGGCAGCGTCTCGACGGCGTGCGCCAGGGTGATCCTCGCCATCACCTCGAAGGCTGTGAGCGCCGAGCCGGCGGCGGCGCGCGCGCGCTGAAGCAGGCTGCTCGCCTGCGCCAGCGACGGCACCGCCGCGAGCGCCGTCGTCTGCGCCGCCGGCAGCGGATACAGCTTCAGCGTGGCGGCGGTGATGATGCCGAGCGTGCCCTCGGCGCCGATGAACAGGTGCTTCAGGTCGTAGCCGGTGTTGTCCTTGCGCAGCGCACGCAGGCCGTCCCAGATCTCGCCGTCGGCCAGCACCACCTCGAGGCCGAGCGTGAGGTCGCGGGCGTTGCCGTAGCGCAGCACCTGCGTGCCGCCGGCATTGGTGGCGCGATTGCCGCCGATCGTGGCCGTGCCCTCGGCGGCGAGGCTCAGCGGAAACAGCCTGCCGGCGGCGCGCGCGGCCGCCTGCACCGCCTGCAGCACGCAGCCGGCCTCCACTGTGATGGTGTCGTTGGCGGCGTCGATCGCGCGCACGCGGTTCATGCGCTGCAGGCAGATCACCACCGCCTCGCCGCTGCCGTCCGGCGTGCCGCCGCCGACCAGGCCGGTGTTGCCCCCCTGCGGCACCATCGGCGCGCGCGCGGCGGCGCAGGCGCGCACGACGGCCGCCACCTCGGCTGTCGAGGCCGGGCGCACCACCGCCCGCGCCGCGCCGCGGTAGCGGCCGCGCCAGTCGGTGAGATACGGCTGCGCGTCCGCTCCCGTCAGCACATTCGGCGCGCCGACGATGGCCTCGAGCGCCTGCAGCAGGTTCATGCCCGCCTCCCGGCGCGCGCGGCGAGCTTGAACGGCCGCAGATAGACGATCGCCGCAACGTAAAACACGAGGCCAAGCGCCATCTGCAGCACCGCGAGCCAGCGCACCGGCGGCGCATCGAAGACGCGCACGCTGCCCTCGGCAACGTACAACAGCACGAGCACGGTGGCCCACTGCATCGGCTTGACCTCGCCGCGCAGCACGCCCGCCAGCGGCAGCAACATCGGCAGGCCCTTCAGGGCCAGCCAGGAGCCGCCCGGGCGCAGCGGCGCCAGCAGCCACTCCCACAACACGGTGAGCAGCAGCAGCGCGAGCCAACTCGCCGCCGCGACCCGCTGCGCCGTGCGCTGCACGGCCGACAGGGGCACCGCCGTCATGCGGCTGCTTCCGTCGCGCGGTCGGCGGCGCGACGGCCACGGCAGCCAAGGCACCGACGGGCCGGCGTTACGCGGCCGCCCGGGGCCCGCACCAGCGCTTGCGTCATCGGCGCAGCTTCAGCGCCACCGTCGCCAGCCGACGCCCCAGCGCCAAGGCCAGCCGGCCTTCCTCGGCGGTGACCGGCTTACCCTTGACGGTCGCATGATGGCTGGCGCCGTAGGGCGTGCCGCCGCTCGTGGTCTCGGCGAGATCCGGCTCGGTGAAGGGCAGGCCGACGATCAGCATGCCGTGGTGAAGCAGCGGCAGCATCATCGACAGCAGGGTGGACTCCTGCCCGCCGTGCAGCGTGTTGGTCGAGGTGAATACGGCTGCCGGCTTGCCCGCCATCGCGCCGGACAGCCACAGCCCGGCCGTGCTGTCGATGAAGTGCTTCATCGGCGCGGCCATGTTGCCGAAGCGCGTGGGCGAGCCCAACGCCAGCCCGGCGCACTCCAGCAGATCGGTCAACTCGGCGTAGGGGCTGCCCTCGGGGGGCACCGGCGGCGCGGCGACCTCGGTCAGCGGCGCCACCGGCGGCACCGTGCGCAGCCGCGCTGACGCGCCGGGCACCTCGTCGACGCCCTGCGCGATGAGTTCCGCCAGCCGCCGGGTGGCGCCGTGGCGCGAGTAGTACAGGACGAGGATGTCGGCGCCGGCGGCCACGGGAAGATGCAGGGCGCATCGCTACTACTATCGGAGCGGCGCATTATAGGAACGCGATGACGCAAAGCCTGCGCAGTCGAAACCGTGAACGGCTGGTCGCGTGGCTGGCCGCCTTCGTTCGCGTCGACCGTTGGCCCAGCCACGTGTGGCCGCGCATCGAGCGCGCGCGCGAGGTGCTGGCCTTCGCCGGCCGGCGCGCGATGGAAGTGCGCCTGACCCAGGTGGCGGCGAGCCTGACCTTCACCACAACGCTGTCGATCGTGCCGCTGGCGGCGGTGGGGCTGGCGCTGTTCTCCGCGTTTCCGCTCTTTGCGGACTTCCGCGTCGCGCTCGAGGAAGTGCTGCTCAAGGGGCTGCTGCCACCGCAGATCGCCGCCACCATTTTGCGCTACCTGAACGATTTCGCCGCCAACGCGACGGGACTCACCGCGGTGGGCCTGCTGTTCCTGATCGCTACCGCGCTGCTGATGGTCCACACCGTCGACGAGGCGCTGAACGACATCTGGGGTGCGTCGGCGTACCGCCGGCTGCCGACGCGGCTGCTCGTCTACTGGGCGCTGCTGACCGTTGGGCCGCTGGTGATCGGGGCGAGCCTGAGCGCCAGTTCCTACGTGCTGGGCCTGCCGCAGAAAGAGGGGCCACTGGGCGTGCTGCTCGACGTGGCGCCGTTCGTGCTCGGCGGCTTCGCGCTGGCGGCGCTGTACGTGGTGGTGCCCAACCGCAAGGTGGCCTGGCGCGATGCGTTGATCGGCGGCTTCGTCGCCTCGGCGGTCGGCGAACTGCTGCGCTGGGGCTTTGGCGTCTACATCCGCACCGGCACCGTGGCCGGCATCTACGGCGCCTTTTCCGCCGTGCCGCTGTTCCTGCTCTGGGTCTACCTGTCGTGGTACGCGCTGCTGTTCGGCGCCGCGATCGCCGCCACCGCGCCGGTGCTGCGCGCCACCCGCTTTGCCGACGAGCGCCGCGCCGGCGACCGTTTTCTCACCGCGGTGGCGCTGCTGCGCGAGTTGCTGCGGGCACGACAGCAGGGCGATGGGCGCCTGGCCACCGCCGAACTCGCGATCACGGTGCGGATGGCCGAGGACCGCGTCGAGCAGCTGCTCACCGAGCTGGAAAGGCTCGGCTACGTGTCGCGGCTCGGCGGGGCCAACGCCGGCGCCTGGCTGCTGACCTGTGATGCCGAAACGGCCACGCTGCGGCCGCTGTTCGAGCGGTTGGCGGTGGACCCGGGCAACTCCCTACTCGGGATGCAGCCGGAGCTGGAGCGCTGGCTCGCCGGCGCGCTGCAGGCCGAGGCCCTGCGGCTGCCGCTGGCCAAAGCGGTCGCCCTTCAGGGGCAGGGCCGCAGCGTGGTGGCGCCGGCCGCGATCGGGATCCAGTCCGACAGTGGCCGGCAGCGGCCATCGATGCACAGCCGATAGTCGGGCGTAAAGGCCGATCGCGCCAGCGTCAACTCGCGTAGCCAGCGCTGCACCGGCCGGTAGCGCCAGGCGCCGCGCTCGAGCACGCTGCCTGCCGGCGGCTCCATGCCGGCGCCGCTGCCGCGCACTCGCGCCCCGGTCGCG
>CALGWX010000123.1 GCA_937936215.1 uncultured Burkholderiaceae bacterium
GCTGATGCCCAGCACCGGGATACCGGCACGCGCGCCTTCCAGCCCCGCCACCAGACCTGCCTGCGTGCCGGTGCTGCCGGTGGCGGTGACCAGCTGGTCGATCGCAAGCCCCATGTCGTTCGCCTGCGCCACCAGTTCCAGCGCGCAGGTGACGTAGCCGAGCGCCCCGATCGGGTTCGAGCCACCGCCGGGGATCACGTACGGCTTGCGCCCTTCGGCGCGCAGGCGTTCGGCCAACTGCGCCATCGCCGCGTCCATGTCGGTGCCGGCCGGCACCTCGGAAAGTTGCGCGCCGAAGAGCCGGTCGAGCATGACGTTGCCCGAGCGGCGATAGTCGTCGTGACGGTAGCCGGTGCGGTCCTCGAGGATCAGGTGGCAGGAAAGCCCCAGCCTGGCCGCGATGGCGGCCGTCTGCCGGGCGTGGTTCGACTGCGTCGCCCCCTGCGTGATCACCGTGTCGGCGCCCTGCGCCAGCGCATCGGCCATCAGGTACTCGAGCTTGCGCGTCTTGTTGCCGCCGGTGGCGAGCCCCGTGCAGTCGTCGCGCTTGATCCAGAGGCTGGGGCCGCCGAGCAGGCGGGTGAGCCGATGCATCGGTTCCAGCGGCGTCGGCGCGTGGGTGATGCGCAGGCGGGGGAAACGGGCGAGTTTCATGGGGGAGCACCCTGCAGTTGAAGCGGCCCTGCAACCGCACGGTGGCGGCCGTTGCGCTGGATTATCCGAGTCCCGCGCCGGTCGCGGAGTTGACGGCATCCAGTACGCGGGCGGCCAGCGCCCAGCGCGACCAGGGCGGCGGCCAGTTCGCTCTCGCCGCGGCCCCCGCCACCCGCGTCAACGCTTGCCGCCGCCGAGCAGCGCGGCCACCTTCGCCGGCTTCTTGCCTGCGGCCGGCGCCTGTTCCTCGGCTTCCGCGGCCTTACCGGCCGCGGCCGGCTCGTAGGGCTTACTGAAGATGTCGTCCGCGGTCGGCCGCGGCGCGGCCGCAACCGCATGCCTTCGTTCGGCCGCGGCACTGCGGCCATGCGCTTCGGCGCGCTCGCGGAACCGCGGCGGCCGCTCGCCGCGGCCGCGCTTCAGGTCGAGGGTCTTGACCTCGATGGGGCGCTTGATCAGGCGCTCGATCGCCGCCACGGCGCGGTCTTCGGCGCCGGTCGCCAGCGTCATCGCCAGCCCGCTCGCACCCGCGCGGCCGGTGCGGCCGATGCGGTGAACGTAGTCCTCGGGCGCGTACGGCACGTCGTAGTTGATCACCGCCGGCAGTTCGGCGATGTCCAGGCCGCGCGCGGCCACGTCGGTGGCCACCAGCACGTCGATGGTGCCCTGTTTAAAGCCTTCGAGCGCCTTCATGCGCTCGTCCTGCGACTTGTCGCCGTGGATGGCGTCGGCGTTGACCCCGTTTTTCACCAGCTCCCGCGCCAGGCGGCGGCAGCCGATCTTGGTGTTGACGAACACCAGCACCTGGCGCAGGCCGCGGCTGCGCAGCAGTTCCAGCAGGGCTGCGGTCTTCTCCGACTCGTGTACGCGATAAAGCTCCTGCTGCACGGTGTCGGCGGCGGCGTTTCGCTGCGCCACCTCCACCAGCACCGGGTCGCGCAGGAAGTTGGCGGCGAGTTTCTTGATCTCCTCGGAAAAGGTGGCCGAGAACATCAGGCTCTGCCGCTCGCGTGGCAACTGATTCAGGATGCGCGAGATGTCGGGCAAAAAGCCCATGTCGAGCATGCGATCGGCCTCGTCGAGCACGACCGCCTGCACCTGCGACAGCGAGGTGTTCTTCTGTTGCAGATGGTCGAGCAGCCGCCCCGGCGTGGCCACGACGATCTCGGCCCCCTGCCGCAGCGCCTGTGTTTGCGGCTCCATGTCGACGCCGCCGTAAACGGTGGCGCAGCGCAGCGGCGTGCCGGCGATGTACATCCTGACGTTCTCCGCCACCTGGTCGGCGAGCTCGCGCGTCGGCGCCAAAATCAGCGCCCGCACCGGGTGCCGCGCCGGCGAGGCGCTGGTGTTCGCCTGCGGCAGCAGCCGGTGAATGATCGGCAGCGCGAAGCCCGCCGTCTTGCCGGTGCCCGTTTGCGCCGCGCCCATCACGTCGCGACCGCGCAGGACCAGCGGGATCGCCTTGCTCTGGATCGGCGTGGGCCGCGTGTAGCCCATGGCCTTCACCGCGGCGACGATGCGCGGATCGAGCCCGAAGTGGTCGAAGTCGTGGTACTCGGACATCCGTCAGCCGGCGACAGCGCAACCGCAAGTCTTGCTGGTGGGCCCCCTGGGAGTCGAACCCAGCACCAACGGATTATGAGTCCGCTGCTCTAACCAGGCATGAGCTAGAGGCCCTGAGGCTGAAGCCGGCACGCGGGTCCCGATGGCCGTTACTCCAGGAAGCTCTTCAGCTTGTCCGACCGGCTCGGGTGGCGCAGCTTGCGCAGCGCCTTGGCCTCGATCTGGCGGATCCGCTCGCGGGTGACATCGAACTGCTTGCCGACTTCCTCCAGCGTGTGGTCGGTCGACATCTCGATGCCGAAGCGCATCCGCAGCACCTTGGCCTCGCGCGGGGTGAGCGAGTCCAGCACGTCCTTGGTCACCTCGGCGAGGCTGGCGTACTGCGCGGCGTCGGTCGGCGCCACGGTGGTCGTGTCCTCGATGAAGTCACCGAGGTGCGAATCGTCGTCGTCGCCGATCGGCGTCTCCATGGAGATCGGCTCCTTGGCGATCTTCATGATCTTGCGGATCTTGTCCTCGGGCATCTCCATCTTGGCCGCCAGCGTGGCCGGGTCCGGCTCCTGGCCGGTTTCCTGCAGCATCTGCCGGCTGATCCGGTTCATCTTGTTGATCGTCTCGATCATGTGCACCGGGATGCGGATGGTGCGCGCCTGGTCGGCGATCGAGCGCGTGATCGCCTGCCGGATCCACCAGGTGGCGTAGGTCGAGAACTTGTAGCCGCGGCGGTATTCGAACTTGTCGACCGCCTTCATCAGACCGATGTTGCCTTCCTGGATCAGGTCGAGGAACTGCAGGCCGCGGTTGGTGTACTTCTTAGCGATCGAGATCACCAGGCGCAAATTGGCCTCGGTCATCTCGCGCTTGGCCTTGCGCGCCTTGGCCTCGCCGGTGGCCATCTGCTTGTAGACCTCGCGCAGGTCCTTCAGCGGCAGCACGATGCGCTTCTGCAGGTCGGCGAGCTTGCCCTGCAGCTCGTGCACGGCGGGCAGGTTGCGCGACAGCACCTCGGAGTACGGATGGCCGCCCTCGGCCTCGCGCGTGACCCAGCGCGGGTTGGTCTCGGCGCCAGGGAAGACCTTCAGGAAGTGCGGCCGCGGCATGCCGCACTTGTTGACCATGATCTCGTAGATCTGCTTCTCGATGCTGCGCACTTCCTCGACCTGCCGCCGCAGCGAGTCGCATAGCCGCTCGACCATCTTGGCGGTGAAGCGCAGCCCCATCAGCTCGTCGCGGATCTTCTGCTGCGCGCGCACGTAGCCGGGCGACTTGTAGCCCTCCTTCTCGTAGGCCACGCGCATCTTGTCGAACAGCTTGCGCACCGTCTCGAACTTCTCCAGCGCGCGCGCCTTCAGCTCCTCCAGCTGGCTGGCGGTCATGCCGCTGGCGCCGAGGTCGGTGGTCTCCTCGCCGTCGTCTTCCTCGTCCTCGCCGCCGCTGGCCGCGGTCGGGAAGCCCTCGCTCTCGTCGACGATGCCGTCGACGACCTCGTCGATCGGCAGCGTGCCGGCGGCGATCTTATCGGCGTGCTCGAGGATCTCGGCGATCGTGGTCGGGCAGGCCGCGATCGCCATCACCATGTGCTTCAGGCCGTCCTCGATGCGCTTGGCGATCTCGATCTCGCCCTCCCGCGTAAGCAGCTCGACCGAGCCCATCTCGCGCATGTACATCCGCACCGGGTCGGTGGTGCGGCCGAACTCGGTGTCGACGTTCGACAGCGCCGCCTCGGCCTCTTCCTCGGCGTCCTCGGAGGAGGTGGCCGCGGGGGCGTTCTCGGCCATCAGCAGCGTCTCGGCGTCGGGCGCCTGGTCGAAGACCTGGATGCCCATGTCGGAAAAGGTGCTGATGATGGCGTCGATCGCCTCGGCGTCGACCAGGTTGTCTGGTAGGTGGTCATTGATCTCGGAGTAGGTCAGGAAGCCGCGTTCCTTGCCCAGCTTGATCAGCGCTTTCAGCTTGTTACGGCGGGCCTCGAAGTCCTCTTGCGGCCCAGGCGGCATGCGCTTCAGCGCCTCCTGCAGCGCCTTTTCCTTGGCGCGCCGGTCCTTGGCGCGCTGCCGCGGCGTCATTTTCTCGGCGACCTGCACCGACTCGTCGACCACGTCGTCGCCGGCCTCCGGCACGGCGTCGGTCGCCTCGGCGGGCACGGGTTCCTCGGCCGGCGCCTTCGGCTTGCGCGCGGCCGGCCCCTTGGCTGGCGGCGCCGCCACCGGCTTGGCCGCGGCGGGAGCCGCCGCTTTGCCAGCGGCCAGGGCCGCGTCGGCCTTGGCGGCGACGGCCTTGCGCTTGTCAGCCACCTCGTCCGTCGCCTTGGCCGCCGCAGGCTTCGGCGCCGCGGGTTTCTTGGCCACCGCGGCCACTGCCGTTTTGGTTCGCGCGGCCGCCTTGGGCGCCACACGCTTTGCCGGGGTCACCTTGATTGCCATCCGTTCACCTGCTCCTGCTGAAATTCGGCCGCCTAGGCGACGCCGCCGGGTCGGTTCCCGCCACTTGCCGCAACGACCGACCCGCCGTCCTCATCGCACCGACGCTTTCTTGATATGGGGTTCGAATCCGCGAAGGTCAACCGCCCGCTCGCGATCACGCCAACGAACTCGGATCAGCCACCCGCGGGGATCCCGCCCACCGAAGCCCGCGCGGGAGCCAGCCATCCGGCTCCGACACGGCGGGATTCGGGCGCGAAATCACAGGGGAAACGCAGAATATCAAAGTGTATCAGCGCAGCGACGCGCTATGGCGCGGCCTTGATGCCGTCCGAGAGCGCGCTGCCCATCAGGCGCGCCCGGCGCTCGGCGAGCCGGCGGATTTTCTCAAGCCGCGCCGCGTCGGGCTGCGGCTGGGCCGCCAGCGCCTCCAGTTCGCCGTTGACGCGGCGCAACTCCAGCTTGGCAAAGGCGCCGGCCAGTTCGAGCCGCGTCGCCTCGAGGTCGGCGTCCGCCAGCAGAGACACCGTCGCTGCCTGCCGATAGACGTCGGCGAACTCGCTTTCGGCGAGCAGTTCCTGCAGCAGCCCGCTGCTGGGGTTCGACGACGAGCATGCGGCCTGTACCACTTCAAGCACCTGGCGGTCGATCTTCGGCCCGTCGGCCGAGAACTCCTCGGCGACCGCGTCGGCGAACTCGTGCGCGAGCTCGGGATACGCCAGCAGCCGCTGCAGGATGTGCTGCTTGAGATCCGCGGTCTCCGCCGGCGGCCGCGCCGGCGCGCGCCGCGGCTCCGGCAGGCGACGCCAAGGCTTCAGGCCGAACAGTTGCTCGACCTCGGCCGGCGCGCTGCGGGCCGCCTCGGCCAGTTCGTGCAGCAGTTGCAGGCGCAGCGCGCCTGCCGGCATGGCCGCGGCCAGCGGCTTGGCCTCGGCAAGCAGCGCGGCCCGCCCTTCAGCCGTCGCCAGGTCCTTGCCCTCCGCCAGCGCGCGGATGAACCAGCGCGACAGCGGCAGCGCCCGCGACAGCTCCGCCTCGAACGCCGCCGCGCCGTGCGCGCGCACGAGGCTGTCGGGGTCCTCGCCCTCGGGCAGCAGCACGAAGTCGATCCGCGCCGTGTCGCCGACCGCCGGCAGCGCGGCTTCCAGCGCCCGCCGCGCCGCCTTGCGGCCGGCCGCATCGCCGTCGAAGGCAAAGATGACGTGGCTGGACAGCCGGAGCAGTTCCGTCACGTGAGCCGGCGTGACCGCGGTGCCCAGGGCAGCCACGCTCTCTTCGAAGCCGGCCTGCGCGAGCTGGATGACGTCGAGATAGCCCTCGCAGACGATCACCCGTCGCCGGCGCCGGATCGCCTCCTGCGCCTCGAACACACCGTAGAGCTCACGGCCCTTGCGGTAGACGGGGGTCTCGGGCGAGTTCAGATACTTGGGCTCGGAGCCGTCGAGCGCGCGGGCGCCGAAGCCCAGCACGGCGCCGCGCCGATTGCGGATCGGGAACATGACCCGGCCGCGGAAGCGGTCGTAGCGCTTGCCTTCGGACTCGATCACCAGGCCGGCCTCGACGAGCTGCGGATCGTCGTAGCGGTCGAAGGCGGCCGCCAGCGCTGTCCACTCCGGCGGCGCGTAGCCGAGCCCGAAGCGGGCCGCCGTCACGCCGATCAGCCCGCGCCCCTTCAAGTAGCCGATCGCGGCAGTGCTCGCCTTCAGCTGCTGCCGGTAGAACTCAGCCGCCCGCTGCAGCAGGTCGGTCAGCGCCTGCGCCCGGCCGCTGGCGCGGGCGGTGGCAGCCGGTGCCTCGGGGACGGCCAGGCCGACCTGCTGCGCCAGCTCCCGCACCGCCTCGACGAAGCCCAGGCCCCGGTGCTCCATCAGAAAGCCGATCGCGGTGCCGTGGGCGCCGCAGCCAAAGCAATGGAAGAACTGCTTGCTCGGGCTGACGGTGAACGACGGCGTCTTCTCCCCGTGGAAAGGGCAAAGGCCGACGTAGTTCTGGCCCGCCCGCTTCAGCTGCACGTAGCGGCCCACCACGTCGACCAGGTCGACGCGGGCCAGCAGATCCTGGATGAAACCGGGCGGGATCAAGGCGCGAGTGCGGCGGGCGCGGCAGCGTCGCGCCCAATTGTGCACCTGGCGGGGCGCCTTAGCCCTGCAGGCGCTTGCGCACGAGCGCGGAGACCACGCCCATGTCCGCCCGGCCCGCCAGGCGTGGCTTCAGCAGGGCCATGAGCTTACCCATCGCGGCCGGGCCCGAGGCGCCCAACTCGGCGATTGCCGCATCGAGGGCCGCGATCAACTCGGTCTCGGTGAGCTGCTGCGGCAGGTAGGCCGAGAGGACCTTCAGTTCGGCGGTTTCCTTGGCAACGAGGTCGGCGCGGCCGCCAGATTCGAACTGGGCGATCGCGTCGCGACGCTGCTTGATCAGCTTCTCGACGGTCGACAGCACGACCGTATCGTCGGCCTCGATGCGCTCGTCGACCTCGCGCTGCTTGATCGCCGCCAGCAGCATGCGGATCGCCGACAGCCGCTCGCTGTCGCGCGCCCGCATGGCCACCTTCATGTCTTCGGTAATTCTTTCCTTCAGTGCCATAGCCTTGCCGCCTTGTCAGGAGCCAGAAACGAAAACGCGCCCATCGGGCGCGTCGCTCTGCAGCGCGCTCGATACCGCCGCTAGTAGAGCTTCTTGGGCAGCATCTGACTGCGCAGCCGCTTGAAGTGCCGCTTGATCGCCGCTGACTTCTTGCGCTTGCGCTCCGCGGTGGGCTTTTCATAGAACTCGCGGGCGCGCAGCTCGGTCAGCAGACCGCTTTTCTCGATGGTGCGTTTGAAGCGGCGCAGCGCGACTTCAAAAGGCTCGTTTTCCTTGACGCGAACGGTAGGCATGCAGTCCCAATGACCAGTTAAAAAGTTTGCCGGTAGGCTTGTAAGCGATCGAATATACCATGCGAAACGGCAGCGGAGGTCGCCCGGAGTTCCGCTGCCTGGGCGCCGTGCCGGGTGAGCGTGCGCCGCTAGACTCCGCCGCGTCCTTCCCAGTGCCCGTTCCGCCCCGCCCACAGCCGTCGGAAGCCACTCGCGCCGGCGCCTCCCACCGTGATTGTCCTCGGCATCGAGACCTCCTGCGACGAAACGGGCGTTGCGCTCCTCGACAGCCACGGCAACGTGCGCGCGCACGGCTTGCATTCGCAGGTCGACATGCACCGGGACTACGGCGGCGTAGTGCCGGAGCTGGCCTCGCGGGACCACATTCGGCGCCTGTTGCCGCTGCTCGAAGGCGCTCTGGCGAGCGCGCGACTGCGGCTTTCGGACGTCGACGCGATCGCCGTCACGGCCGGACCCGGCCTCGTGGGGGCGCTGCTGGTCGGCGCGAGTGTGGCCTATGCGCTCGGCTACGCGCTCGATCGGCCGGTGCTCGACGTACACCATATGGAAGGGCACCTGCTGTCGCCACTGCTGGCGCGGCCGAAGCCCGAATTCCCGTTCGTCGCCCTGCTCGTCTCCGGCGGGCACACGCAGCTGATGCGGGTCGACGGCTTTGGCGCCTATCGCCTGCTCGGCGAGACGCTCGACGACGCCGCCGGCGAGGCGTTCGACAAGACCGCGCAACTGCTGGGCCTCGGCTATCCGGGCGGGCCAGCGGTGTCGCGCCTGGCGGAGTTCGGCACGCCAAGCGCGTTGGCTTTCCCTCGCCCGATGCTGCACAGCCGGGACCTGAACTTCAGCTTCAGCGGGCTGAAGACGGCGGTGCTCACGGCCGTGCGCCAGGCCGGCAACCTGTGCGAACAGGTCCGGGCCGACATCGCGCGGGCATTCGTCGACGCCGTGGTCGAGGTGCTGGTGCGAAAGTCGATGGCCGCAGTGGAACAGGCGGGCTTGCGCCGGCTGGTCGTTGCCGGCGGCGTCAGCGCCAACCGGCAGTTGCGCGCGGCCTTGCAGCGCGAAACCGGCCGCGCTGGCATCGAGCTGTTCTTCCCGCCGCCGGAACTGTGCACGGACAACGGCGCCATGATCGCGATGGCGGGCCTGGCCCAGCTTCAGGCCGGCGCGGCAGAGAAACGCCTCGGCTTTGGCGTGCGCCCGCGCTGGCCCCTTGGCGCCGACTAGGCCGCCGGGTTCAGCCGCGGGCCGCCTTCTCGCCGATGCGGCGCTCCTTGCCCGCCAGCAGGTTGGCAAGGTTCTGGCGGTGACGAATCACGAGCAGCAGGCTCATGACGCCGATCACCGCCGCGATCGCCGCCTGGCCGTTCAGGTAGACAAGAGCGAATGGCGCGACGACCGCCGCCGAAAGCGAGGCGGCCGACGAATAACGGAACGCCAGGGCAACCAGCAGCCAAATGCCGCAGGCCACCAGACCGGTCGCCAGATGCAGCGCGAGCAGCGCGCCGAGAAACGTGGCCACTCCCTTGCCGCCCCGGAAACCAAAGAACACCGGATACAGGTGACCGGCGAACGCGGCCAGGCCGGCGAGCGCTACCGCCATCTCGCCGATCCCGAATGCCGGCTCGAAGCTGCGCACCAGCACCACGGCCACCGCGCCCTTGGCGGCATCACCGAGTAGCGTCAGCGCCGCCGCTGCCTTGCTGCCGCTGCGCAGCACGTTGGTCGCACCCGGGTTGCCGGAGCCGTAGCTGCGCGGATCGGCCAGCCCAAATAACCGGCTGACGACGACTGCGAACGACACCGAGCCGAGCAAATACGCCCCCCCGATGGCGAAGAACCACGCTAGCGCCGACACCGCTGCGCCCTAGCCCGGATACTTCACGCAGGACGCCGGAACTTCGCGCGCGGATGCGCGCGGCACGGTGCGCGAGCGGGACGCAGGCGCGGTTTCGCGAAGCACGGCTTCGCGCCGCTGCAGCCGGCCGTACCTGCCTGCGCAGCCGTGGAACGCAGCAAAGGCTGGCGAGCGTTTGCGAGCACCTGAGCGCAAGACGACCGCGCCGCCGCCGCGCAAACCCGCGTCGCACCGACGATCCGACGTGGCGACGCGGTTCACCTGCCGCAAGCCGTTGACGAAGCCGATGAAATCACACATTTGGGGGCGACCTCGTGAAATATCCGGGCTAGTCTTCCACCGCGCAGGCGACCGGCACCGCACCGAGCGCATCGCGCAACACCGACGGCGCGATCTCGACCAGGTAGCCGCGACGGCCGCCGTTGATGTAGATGCGGGGCAGGTCGAGCACGCTCGCTTCGACGTACACCGACAGCGGCTTGCGCAGCCCGAACGGCGAGGTGCCGCCCACCTGATAGCCCGTGTGGCGCTGCGCCACCTCGGGCGCGCACGGCTCGACGCGCTTGCGGCCGATCTGCCGCGCCAAGTTCTTGGTCGAGACCTTGCGGTCGCCGTGCATCAACACGATCAGCGGCCGGCTCTGCTCGTCCTGCATCACCAGGGTCTTGACCACCTGATGCTCCGGGACGCCGAGCGCCTGCGCCGAGACTGCCGTGCCGCCGTGCTCGACGTACTCGTAGACGTGCTCCGCGAAGGCGATCCCGTTGCGGCGCAGCCAGGCGGTGGCCGGCGTCTCGGAGACATGCGCTGCCCTGCTCATCGCGGCGCAGTCTAGCCGCGCGGGTGATGGCGGGCGTGCAGCGCCGCCAGTCGCTCGCGCGCCACGTGGGTGTAGATCTGCGTCGTCGAGATGTCGGCATGGCCGAGCAGCAGCTGCACCACCCGAAGGTCGGCGCCGTGGTTCAGCAAATGGGTCGCGAAGGCGTGGCGCAGGCCGTGCGGCGACAGCGGCGCGCGGATGTCGGCGCGCAGCGCATAGCCGCGGATCAGTTTCCAGAACATCTGCCGCGTCATCGGTCCCCCGCGGCGGGTCACGAACACCGCATCGGCGGCGCGGCCTTGCAGCAGTTCGGGGCGAGACTGGGCGAGATAGCGCTCCAGCCACAGGCGCGCTTCCTCGCCGACCGGCACCACCCGTTCTTTCTGTCCCTTGCCGGTGACACGCACCAGCCCGTCGGCCAACGACACTTCCGCCAGGCGCAGCGCAACCAGTTCGGACACCCGCAGCCCGGTGGCGTAAAGCAGCTCGAGCATGGCGCGATCGCGCAGGCCGAGCGCCGTGCCCGCATCCGGCGCGGCCAGCAGTGCCTCGACCTGCGCTTCGGTCAGGGCTTGGGGGAAGCGCGGCGGCGCCTTGGCCCCGGCCAGGCGCAGCGTCGGGTCGGCAGCGATGAGCCCCTCCCGCAGCGCCCAGCGGTAGAAGCGGCGCATGGCCGCCAACCGGCGGTTGGCCGTGGTGGCGCGGCTGCCGGCAAAGCTCGCGGCGAAGTAAGCCTGCAGGTCGGAGTCGGCTGCCGCCAGTAGGCTGCCGCCCGGAAGCGCGGCGGCCAGGTGCCGCAAGTCGCGGCGATAGGCGGCCAGCGAGTTCTCCGCCAGCCCGTCTTCGAGCCACAGCGCGTCGATGAAGCGGTCGATCAGCGCCGCGTCGGCGACGGGACGTTCGGCGGCGGCGCCGGTCATCCTAAAAAGCGCAGTTGCGAAGGGGCTGCAAATCCAACCCGCGATCGGAGAACGGGAATTCGCTCACCGCGCCTTCACCCCACAGGTCACTGCTCCGCAGTTGCTGCAAACCGCTGAAAACCCGCGCCGTTGCTTGCGCTCCGGCGATCGAGGCACCCCTGAACTGCGGTTTTTAGGGTCATCGCTTCGCTATGGTCGCCGTGGCGGCGGCGCGGGCCTGAAAACGACGAAGCCCGGCGCGCACCGGGCTTCGTGGCCGCGGCATCGGGCCCTCAGCTGCCGAGCATGCCCTTCTTGAGGTCGGCGTCCACGGGCTTGTCGCCGAGCCACACCCGCAGCACGGCCTGGAAGAAGTCCTCGCCGGGGATGGCCGCGCCGCGCGGCTGGCCGTTGACGACGATCCGGGTGCCGGCCTCCGGCGTGAACTCGAAGTGGATTCGGTCGCCCTTTTTGGCCTGGCCGATGGCCTTGAAGTTGGCATTCAGCGTGTCGATCTGCGCCTTGAAGCCCGCCAACTGCTGCTCGCTCAGGTTGGCTTTCAGGCCGTCGTTCAGCGCGCCGACGAAGGTGTCGGCATCGACGTCACGCAACATCCCGATCGAGACCCGGCGTGGCCCCTTCTGCGCCAGCAGCGTCGCCGCCGAGTTCGACTTCTGCGGCACGTACAGCCCCGCCGCGTAGACCTTGAAAAAAGCCCGCGTGCGCAGCCCGGCGCCATTAAGTTGCAGCGACTGGCCGCCGACCTCGATGGTCGGCTCGAACTTCACGCCCTCCACTTCGACCGTCTGCGCCTGCGCCAGCGCGCCGGCAACGGAAAGGATCACTGCCGCGAGTAACCGTTTCATCGGGGTGTCTCCTGGGTTGGACTCACTTCGCGGCTACGGTCGGCTCTGCGCCGGCCGTCCGGCCGAGACCCTTGGGCAGGGGGAAGACGACGCGCTCCTCGACGCCCTGAAGGGCGCGAACGCTGCCGGCGCCCAGTTGCCGCAACTTCTCGATCAGCGCCTGCACGAGGGATTCCGGCGCCGATGCGCCAGCGGTCACCCCGACGCGGCGCTTGCCCTGCAGCCAGGCCGGATCGACGCCGTCAGCGCTGTCGACGAGATAGGCCGGCACGCCGGCGCGCTGCGCGACCTCGCGCAGACGGTTGGAGTTCGAGCTGGACTGGCTGCCGATGACGATGACCACGTCGACCTGCGGCGCCATCACCTTGACCGCGTCCTGCCGGTTCTGCGTCGCATAGCAGATGTCGGCCTTTTTCGGCGCCAGGATGTCCGGAAAGCGCTGCTTCAGCGCGGCGACGATCTGCGCTGCGTCGTCGATCGACAGCGTGGTCTGCGTCACATAGGCCAGGCGCGACGGATCGCGCACCGTAAGCCTGGCCACGTCCTCGACCGACTCGACGAGATGAATGCCCGCATCGACCTGCCCCATCGTGCCCTCGACCTCGGGATGGCCGGCATGGCCGATCATGATCACCTCGCGGCCGTCGGCGCGCATCCGCTCCACCTCGACGTGGACCTTGGTGACCAACGGGCAGGTGGCGTCGAACACGTGCAGGCCCCGCGCCTGCGCCTCGGCGCGCACCGCCTTCGACACGCCGTGGGCGGAGAACACCACCGTGGCGCCTGGCGGGACCTGCCGCAACTCGTCGACGAATACCGCGCCCTTGGCGCGCAGGTCGGCCACCACGTGGGTGTTGTGCACGATCTCGTGCCGCACGTAAATCGGCGCCCCATGGACCTGCAGCGCGCGCTCGACGATCTCGATCGCGCGGTCGACCCCGGCGCAGAATCCGCGCGGCTGCGCGAGCAGCACTTCCATCAGAGCACTCCGATCACGCGCACCGAAAAGCGCAGCGGCAAGCCGGCCAGGGGATGGTTGAAGTCGACGACCACGCGGCGCTCGTCGCGCGCCTTCAGCACGCCGGCAACGCGCCCCCGGTCGGGATCGTTGAACTCGACCACGTCGCCCGGCGAGAACTCCGCCTCCGGCCCCGCGTGCCGGTCGAACGCCGCGCGCGAGATCGACTGCACCAGCTCGGCGCTGCGCTCGCCAAACGCCTCGGACGGCGCCAGCTCGAAACTGGCCTCCTCGCCCTCAGCCAGCCCGATCAGCCGCGATTCGAGGCCTGCGGCCAGGTGCCCCTGCCCCAACTGCCAGGTTGCCGGCCGGCCGCCGAGCGTGCTCATGACCTCGCGCTCGGCGCCATCGACCACGGCGGCGAGCCGATAATGCAGGGTCACGTGGGAGTTTGGCTCGACGCGGCTCATGGCGGGCAGGCAACGAACGAACGGCATTCTAGCCAACGGTCAACGCCGAACCGTGCGCGACTGGCCGGAAGCCGAGCGCCCCCGCGAGCGGCTCCTGCGGCAGGGCCCGCAGGCATTGTCGGAAGCCGAGCTGCTCGCCGTCTTCCTGCGCATCGGTCTTCCCGGGCGCAGCGTGATCGACCTGGCGCGCGGCGCGATCGAGCGCTTCGGTTCACTGAACGGCCTGCTCAGCGCGCCGGCGAGCGAGATCCAGGCGATGGCAGGCTTCGGCCCGGCCAAGTGCGCGCAACTGCTGGCGGTCGTCGAGCTGGCGCGGCGGGCGCTGCGGGAACAGGTGCAGCGCGAGTGCCTGCTCGATTCTCCCGACCGGGTCCGCGACTACCTGCGGCTGCGCATCGCGCGCCTGCCGCACGAGGCGTTCATCGGCCTGTTCCTCGACGCGCAGAACCGGCTGATCCGCGACGAGGATCTGTTCACCGGCACGCTGACGCAGACCAGCGTGTATCCGCGCGAGGTGGTCAAGCGCGCGCTGCAGCACAACGCCGCCGCGGTGATCTTCGCCCACAACCACCCTTCCGGCCTGGCCGAGCCCAGCCGGGCCGATGAACTGCTCACACGCGCGCTGCGCGATGCCCTGGCGCTGGTCGACGTGCGGGTGCTCGACCACGTGATCGTCGCCGGCCACGCCAGTGTGTCGTTCGCCGAGCGCGGGTTGTTGTAGTCCTTGGCGACGGGCTGCGCCGTGCCCGCCGGGCCTTGCCGGCCGATGGCGGGCAACGCCTTCGAACCGACGTCACCGCGGCCGTCGCGTGGCACTGCCGCGGCGCGCAGGGGCGGCGTCGCCGGCCTGCGCCCGGCACCGGCAGGAGGCAAGGACAAGCCCGCCGCTGGCTCCATCCTTTCGTCGTCGGTATACTTCACCGCTTTGAATTTCCGGCAGGCGCGCCTTCGCGGCGTTGCGGGGCAAGTCAGGAACCGCCTGCCGTCAAGCGAGGAATGAACCATGGCACGGGTGTGTCAAGTCACCGGGAAGAAGCCGCTGGTCGGCAACAACGTTTCGCACGCCAATAACAAGACGCGGCGTCGCTTCCTGCCCAATCTGCAGGATCGCCGCTTCTGGGTTGAGAGCGAGAAGCGCTGGGTCCGCCTGCGTCTGACCACCGCCGGCCTGCGCACGATCGAAAAGCACGGCATCGACGCGGTGCTCGCCGACCTGCGCCGCCGCGGCGAAATCTAGGACTGCAAGGGAGAGCGACCATGGCTAAAGGCGCCCGCGAAAAGATCAAGCTGGAATCGACGGCCGGCACCGGCCACTTCTACACCACCACGAAGAACAAGCGCACCACGCCGGACAAGTTGCAGCTGATGAAGTTCGACCCAGTGGCGCGCAAGCACGTCGCCTATAAAGAGACCAAGCTCAAGTAGCGCTTGGCGAAGGGGCAACAAAAAACCGGCCGCTGGCCGGTTTTTTGTTGCCCGCTTCCGCGGTGGCGCCTGCTACGACACCGCCGGCGCGTAGCTGCGGATGCGCAGCGCCGCATCCTGCAGGGCGCGGATGCCGCTGGCCTCGGCGCGGGCGATCCAGTCCTGCAAGTTGGCCAGCATCTGCTCGCGCGAGGCGTTACCGCGCTCCCAGATCGCCGCCAGCTCGGCGCGCATCTCCACCAGCGTCTGCAGCGGCCGGCTGCGGCCGAGCAGTTCGCGCAGCGTCTGCTGCTGCGCCGGCGGAATCGCCGCCACGTCCGACTTGCGCAGCCACCGGCGCAGCGCCGCGAAGCGCTGCTTTTCCGCGGACGGCAGGCCGAGCCGGCGCAGCTCCTCGTTGAGCGTGGCGCGCAGGCCGCGCGCATAGCGCGACAGCAGGTCATAGCGGTTGGCAATGACAGCCTGCAGCGTCTGCACGTCGATCCCCGGGCGCGGCTCGGCCACCTTGGGCACCGGCGCCACCCGCAGCACCTTGGCCAAGCCGAGCACGGACAGGATGCGGATGTAGGCCCAGCCCAGATCGAACTCGAACCACTTGCTCGACAGCTTGGCCGAGGTCGGATAGGTGTGGTGGTTGTTGTGCAACTCCTCGCCGCCGATCAGGATGCCCCAGGGGCTGATGTTGGTCGCGGCATCCGGGCTGTCGTAGTTGCGGTAACCCCAGTAGTGGCCGATGCCGTTGATCACGCCAGCGGCAAAAAACGGGATCCAGATCATCTGCACCGCCCACACCGCGATGCCAGCGGCGCCGAACAGGATGAGGTCGGCGCCGAGCATCACCCCGCAGCCTTGCCAGGTGAAGCGCGAATAGACGTTCCTCTCCAGCCAGTCGTTCGGCGTGCCCTGGCCGTAGCGGGCCAGGGTCTCGGCGTTGTTCGCCTCGTCCATGTAAAGCTCGGCACCCTGCCAAAGCACCTTGCGGATGCCGCGCGTCTGCGGGCTGTGCGGGTCTTCCGGCGTCTCGCACTTGGCGTGGTGCTTGCGGTGGATCGCCACCCACTCCTTGGTCTGCATGCCAGTGGTCAGCCACAGCCAGGCGCGGAAGAAGTGCGAGACGATCGGATGAACGTCCAGCGCCCGGTGCGCCTGCGAGCGGTGCAGATAGATGGTCACCGCGGCGATGGTGACGTGGGTGAGCAGCAGCGTGGCCAGGATGAGCTGCCACCAGGACAGGTTCAGCACGCCACCATCGAGAAATTCAAGGAAATACATTCAACCTCCGAAGTCGCCCGCGGCCGATGCCGCAGGTCAGTCGCCCATTGTACGGGCGGCGGTGGCCGCAGCCTACCGGGCTCGCCCCGCGGCCGTTTGCGCCAGGTCAGGCAATCCGCTGCATGACGGCAGCAAAGAAGCCGTCGGTGCCGTGCTGGTGCGGCAGCATGACGAAGTACGGGGCCGCGCCTTCAAGGCCGGGCATCGTGATGCCCTGGCCGCGCAAGACTTCGGCGGCCGGCACCGGCTCGAAGCCCGCCTGCGCCGCGAGGAAGCGCTCGGCGACGACCTGGTTTTCCTCGGCCAGCAGCGAACAGGTGGCGTACACCAGCCGGCCGCCACGCTTGACCAGTCGTGCCGCGGCCGCGAGCAGCCGGTGCTGAAGCTCGTTGACGCGCGCCAGCTCGCGCTCGTCGAAGCGCCATTTGAGATCGGGGTTGCGGCGCCAGGTGCCGCTGCCCGAGCACGGCGCATCGACGAGCACGCGGTCGATCTTGCCGGCCAGCCGTTTCACGCGCGGGTCGTTCTCGCTGGCGATCGCCGCCGGGTGCACGTTCGACAGCCCGCTTCGCTTCAGCCGCGGCGCCAGCCCCGCCAATCGACGCGCGTGCACGTCGAAGGCATAGATGCGTCCCGTGGACCGCATCAGGCTGCCCAGGGCCAGCGTCTTGCCGCCGGCGCCGGCGCAGAAGTCCACCACCATCTCGCCGCGCCGCGGCGCCACCAGGTGCGCGATCAACTGGCTGCCCTCGTCCTGCACCTCGATGGCGCCGTGCTGGTACAGCGGCCACCGCGTCAGGCCCGGCTTTTCGAGCAGGCGAATGCCTTCCGGCGAGTACGGCGTCGGCTGCGCGCGCAGCGGCGCGTGCTCGCGGGAGGCCGAGCGCAGCTCGGCCAGCACCTCGTCGCGGCGCGCGCGCACCGTGTTCACGCGCAGGTCGAGCGGCGCGGGCTCGACGAGCGCCGCCAGCAGCGCCTCGGCGTCAGCGTACTGGCCGCTGATGCGCTGATACAGCCACGTCGGCACCTCGGCCTGCACCGCGCGCGGTGCCGAATCCAGCCGCACCGCCAGCGCGTGGCGCACGGCGCGCTCGTCCTGGCGCAGCGCCCGCGGGTCGAGCGACTCGATGCCATGCTGCCGCGCCAGCGTGACCAGCGCCGCTAGGCGGGGCGCGCGCTCGGGGATGGCCGGCTGCATCATCCAGCGCAGGCTCGCCAGCCGGCGCAGGGCGAAGAACACCGCCTCGGCGATCAGCCCCCGCTCGCGCTGGCCGAGCTTGGGGTGCTGCTTGAAGAAGCGGGACATGACGGCGTCGGCCGGCGCGTCGAAGCGCAGCACCTGCGCCAGCAGCTGCGCCAGCGGTTCGACGACGATGGACGTCAGCCGCGGGCCATTCATCCGAGCAGCGCCAGCGACTCGCCCGGCAGGTCGCGCACCTGAACGCGGCCATCAACCAACGCGATCCGGCCCTCGCAGAGCCAGCGCACGCAACGCGGCAGCAGCACGTGCTCGCGGCCGAGCACCCGTGCGGCGAGGGTCTCCTCGCTGTCGCCGGGAAGCACCGGCACCGCCGCCTGGGCGATGATCACGCCGCCGTCGATCACGTCGGAGACGAAATGCACCGTGGCGCCGTGCACCCGCACGCCGGCAGCGAGTGCCTGTCGGTGCGTGGCCAACCCTGGGAAAGCGGGCAGCAGCGAGGGATGGATGTTGATCAATCGCCCTTGGTAGCGGGCGACGAAGGCGCGCGTCAGCACCCGCATGAAGCCGGCCAGCACCACGAGGTCCGCCGTGTGCGCATCGATCGCTTCGGCGAGCGCGGCGTCGAAGCCCTCGCGGCTGGAAAACCGCGTGTGCTCGATCACCTGGGTGGCCACCCCGTGGGCCGCGGCAATCGCCAGCCCGGCGGCGTCGGCGCGGTTGCTGATCACCGCGACCACCTCTGCGGGCACCGCGACTCGCCAGCGCTCGGCCGAGGCCGCCTGCAGAATCGCTGCCAGGTTGCTGCCGCGGCCGGAGATCAGGCAGACGATGCGCTTCATGGCGCGCGAAGTCTACGCGCCACGCCCTGCCTCGACCCGAGCCGTGCAGGCCCTCGCGGCGAAGGCGCGTTCGTATAATTCGCGCCGCTTTCACCGCCCCCGAAACGATGAAGATCCTGCGCGGCAGTGCGCGCCGCAATGACCGCGCGCCGGTTGCGCTGGCGATCGGCAATTTCGACGGCGTACACCGCGGCCACCAGGCGCTGCTGGCGCAACTGGTCGATGCCTCGCGCCGGCACGGCCTGATCCCGGCGGTGCTCACCTTCGAGCCGCACCCGCGCGAGTTCTTCACGCCGGCGAGCGCCCCGGCGCGGGTGGCCAACCTACGCGACAAGATCTCGGCGCTGGCCGCCGCCGGGGTTGAGCGCGTCTTCATCCAGCACTTCAACCAGCGCTTCGCCGCGCAAAGCCCAGAACGGTTCGTCGACGACGTGCTGGTCGCCGGGCTGAACGCCCGCTGCCTACTGGTGGGCGACGACTTCCGCTTCGGCGCGCGCCGCGCCGGCGACACCGAGTTGCTGCGGCGGCTGGGCGCCACGCGCGGTTACATCGTCGAGCAGCTGAAGACCGTCGAGCAGGGCGGCGTGCGCGTCTCCAGCTCGGAGGTGCGTGAGGCGCTGGCCGCCGGCGACCTCGACCACGCCGCGGCGCTGCTTGGCCGGCCTTATGCCATCTCCGGCCGCGTGCTGCACGGGCGCAAGCTCGGCCGCGAGATCGGCTTTCCGACGCTGAACCTGCGCCTGGCGCATCGGCGGCCCGCCGCGCACGGCATCTTCGCCGTGCGCGTGCATGGCCTCGGCGACCATCCCCGCCCCGGCGTGGCCAGCATCGGGCTGCGGCCGACGGTCGAGAACGACGGCCGCTGGCTGCTCGAGGTGCATCTGTTCGACTTTGCGCAGCAGGTCTACGGCAAGCTGGTGCGGGTAGAACTGGTGCGCAAGCTGCGCGACGAGACCAAGTACGAGTCGCTGCAGGCGCTGACGCACGCCATCCGCAACGACGCTCAGGCCGCGCGCGCGGTGCTTTCCGGGACGGCGCTGCTTCCCTGATGGCCCTTGGCGCGACGCCCTGCGCCGCTGTCGGGCGTTCGCGGTGGCCGCAACGTCGCGCGCTGCGGCCTCGACTGCACGCATGGCGCGTCGGGCTCGCCGCCGGCCGCCACGCGCGCGATCCGTACAATTCGCGCCTCTCGCAACGACCTTGAAGAGCCCGAGGGGGCCAAGGAGCACCGATGGCTGACGCCGACAAGCCGGCGAAGGGCAAGCCGCCCGCCGACCCCGCCAGCAAGAAGTACCCGCTGAATCTCCCCGACACGCCGTTTCCGATGCGCGGCGACCTGCCCAAGCGCGAGCCGGGCTGGGTCGCCGACTGGGAGCGGCGCGACGTGTATGGCGCGATCCGCGCCGCGCGCAAAGGGGCGCCGAAGTTCATCCTGCACGACGGCCCGCCGTACGCCAACAGCGAGATCCACCTCGGCACGGCGGTGAACAAGATCCTGAAGGACATCGTCGTCAAGACGCGCTCGATGGCCGGTTTCGACGCGGTGTACGTCCCCGGCTGGGACTGCCACGGCATGCCGATCGAGATCCACATCGAGAAGAAGTTCGGCAAGCATCTTCCGCGCGCCGAGGTGCAGGCCAAGGCGCGCGCGCACGCCACCGAGCAGATCGCGCTGCAGATGAAGGGCTTCAAGCGGCTGGGCGTGCTGGCGGACTGGAAGAATCCTTACCAGACGATGAACTTCAAGGCCGAGGCCGACGAGATCCGCACCCTGGGCCGGATGATGGAGCGCGGCTTCGTCTACCGCGGGCTGAAGCCGGTCAACTGGTGCTTCGACTGCAACTCGGCGCTCGCCGAGGCCGAGGTCGAGTACATCGACAAGAAGACGCCGGCGATCGACGTGGCGTTTCCGCTCGCCGCCGAGGACAACGAGCGGGTCGCGGCGGCCTTCGGCGTGGCGGCGCTGGGCAAGCCGACCTTCACCGCGATCTGGACCACCACCCCGTGGACGATCCCGGCCAACCAGGCGCTGAACTTCCACCCCGAGTTCACCTACGCGCTGGTCGACTGCGGCGACCGGCTGTTGATCCTGGCGGAATCCCTGGTCGAATCCTGCCTGCAGCGCTACGGGCTGAAGGGCCGCAGCATCGCGCAATGCGCCGGCAAGGCGCTGGAACTCGTGCGCTTTCGCCACCCCTTGGCCAGCCTGCATGCCGGCTACGACCGTTTCTCGCCGGTCTACCTCGGCGACTACGTCACCGCCGATGCCGGCACCGGCATCGTGCATTCGTCACCCGCCTACGGCGTGGAGGACTTCGACTCGTGCAAGTCCTACGGGATGGCGAACGACGAGATCCTCAACCCGGTGCAGGGCGACGGCCGCTACGCGCCGGAGTTTCCCCTCTTCGGCGGACAGAAGATCTGGGACGCCAACCCGAAGATCGTCGACGCCCTGCGCGTGGCCGGCAGCCTGCTGCACGCCGAGCAGCAGACGCACTCCTACATGCACTGCTGGCGGCACACGACGCCGCTGATCTACCGCGCCGCCAGCCAGTGGTTCGTGCGCATGGACGGTGCCACGCGCGAGACCGCCGGCGTGATGCAGACCGAGACCGTCGGCGAGACGCTGCGGCAGACCGCACTGCGCGCGATCGAGGCCACCGCGTTCTACCCCGCGTGGGGCAAGGCGCGTCTGCACGGGATGATCGCCAACCGGCCCGACTGGTGCATCTCGCGCCAGCGCAACTGGGGCGTGCCGCTGCCGTTTTTCCTGCACAAGGCCACCGGTGAGCTGCACCCGCGCACGCTGGAACTGCTCGAACTCGCGGCGCAGAAGGTCGAGCAGGGCGGGGTCGAGGCGTGGAGCCGGTCCACTGCCGAGGACTTCCTGCCGCCGGACGAGGCGTCGCAGTACGAGAAGGTCAACGACATCCTCGACGTCTGGTTCGACTCCGGCTCGACCCACCGCACGGTGATGCGCGGCTCGCACGCGGCCGAGCTCGCCTACCCGGCCGACCTGTATCTCGAAGGCTCCGACCAGCACCGCGGCTGGTTCCACTCGTCGCTGCTGATCGGGGCGGCGCTCGACGGCCGCGCACCCTATAAGGCGCTGCTCACCCACGGCTTCACCGTCGATGCGCAAGGCCGCAAGATGAGCAAGTCGCTCGGCAACGGCATCGACCCGCAGGAGCTCGCCGACAAGCTGGGCGCGGAGATCATGCGGCTTTGGGTGGCGTCGACCGACTACTCGGGCGAGATGTCGATCGGCGACGAGATCCTCAAGCGCGTCGTCGAAAGCTACCGCCGCATCCGCAACACGCTGCGCTTCCTGCTCGCCAACACCAGCGACTTCGACATCGCCCGCGACGCGGTGCCGGTGGAGAGCCTGCTGGAGATCGACCGCTACGCGCTGGCGCTCACCGCGCAGATGCAGGCCGAGGTGCTGGAGTGCTGCCAGCGCTACGAGTTCCACCCGGTCATCGCGCGGCTGCAGACCTTCTGCTCTGAGGACCTCGGCGCCTTCTACCTCGACATCCTGAAGGACCGCCTTTACACCACGGCCGCCGACTCGCACGCGCGCCGTTCGGCGCAGACGGCGCTGTGGCACATCACCGCGAGCCTGCTGCGGCTGATGGCGCCGTATCTTTCCTTCACCGCCGAGGAGGCATTCGCGGTGTTTTCGCCGAACGCCGCCGGCACGATCTTCACCGAGGTCTATCACGAGCTGCCCGGCGTGGCGGGCCACGAGGCGCTGCTGGAAAAGTGGAGCCGCATCCGCGCCGTGCGCGCCGACGTGCTGAAAGCGATCGAGGCGCAGCGCGAGGCCGGGAAGATTGGCTCGTCGCTGCAGGCGGAGGTCGACCTGCACCTTGCCGGCGACCGCCACGCGCTGGTCGCAACGCTGGGCGACGACCTGCGCTTCGTGCTGATTACCAGCCGCGCCACCCTGCACCGGGCCGCCAGCGAGGCGGAGGAGAAAATCGTCGTGACGCCGTCGCCGCACGCCCAGTGCGACCGCTGCTGGCACTGGCGCGCCGACGTCGGCGCCGACGCCGGCCACCCGACGCTGTGCGGCCGCTGCGTGGCGAACCTGTTCGGCGCCGGCGAACCGCGCGCGGCGGCGTGACGGATAATGACGAGGGCCATGCCCGCGGCCCGCAGCGAGCCGCCCTTGCCGCACGCGCCGTGGCGCCTCTGGCAGCGCGCCGCCAGACCGTGAAGCACGCTGCGCCCACCCGCCGGAGGCGGTGATGCCGAGCAACCGCAAGACCTGGTGGCAGAAGCTCGCGCCGTGGCTGGCGTTGGCGGTGCTGATCGTCGCCGTCGATCAGTTGACCAAGCTGGCCATTGAGCGGGTGTTCAACTATGGTGACGTGCGCCCGGTCACCGGCTTCTTCAACCTCGTGCTCACCTACAACAAGGGGGCGGCGTTCTCTTTTCTCGCCGGCGCCTCCGGCTGGCAGAAGCAGTTCCTGATCGGCATCGCCGCGGCCGCCTCCGTCGTCATCGTCTACCTGCTGGCAAGGCACGGCACGCAAAAACTGTTCTCGCTCGCCCTCGCCCTGATCCTGGGAGGGGCGATCGGCAACGTGATCGACCGCATTGCCCACGGCCACGTGATCGACTTCCTCGACTTTCACTGGCGCGGCTGGCACTGGCCGGCATTCAACGTCGCCGACTCGGCCATCGTCTGCGGCGCGGCGCTGCTCATCATCGACGAGCTGCGGCGCGTGCGGCGGTCGAAGTGACGTCCGTGTGCAACGGCTGCGGCGGCGGCGCCGGCGATGCCCCGCGTTTCGGCGCGGAATCCGGCCCGCGCGACGCGTTGCACGCCGACGCCGGTTTCGACGGCATCGCGGTGCGCCGTGGATATACTGAATCGCAGCCTTCGGCTCCCCACGACGACCTCGTCTTCCTGGCCCGCCGCTCCCGATGAACCTGCAAGGCAAGCGTCTCGTCATCGGCATGACCGGCGGCATCGCCGCCTACAAGGTCTGCGAGCTGGTGCGCCGCCTCCAGGACGAAGGAGCGCGCGTGCGCGTGGTGATGACGAAGTCGGCGCAGGAGTTCGTCACCGCCACCGCGATGCAGGCGCTCTCCGGCCAGCCGGTGGCCACCGACCAGTGGGAGGCGGAAGGCGCCGCAGTGGCCAACGCCATGCCGCACATCGAGCTGTCGCGCGAGGCCGACGCGATCGTCGTGGCGCCGTGCACCGCCAATTTCATCGCCAAGCTGGCGCATGGGCTGGCCGACGACCTGCTCTCGACGCTGGCGCTGGCGCGCCGCGCCTCGCCGCCCTGCCCGCTGCTGGTGGCGCCGGCGATGAACGTCGAGATGTGGAACCACCCGGCCACGCAGCGCAACGTGGCGGCGATCCGCGCCGACGGCGTCACGGTGCTCGGTCCTGCCAGCGGCAGCCAGGCCTGCGGCGAGACGGGTGAGGGCAGGATGCTCGAGCCGCACGAGCTGCTCGAGGATCTGATCGCCTTTTTCCAGCCCAAGCTGCTCGACGGCCGCCGCGTGCTGATCACCGCTGGCCCCACCTTCGAGCCGATCGACCCGGTGCGCGGCATCACCAACCTCTCCTCCGGCAAGATGGGCTTCGCGCTGGCCCGCGCCGCGCGCGAGGCCGGCGCCAAGGTCACGCTGGTGGCCGGCCCCTCGGCGCTGGCCACGCCGCGCGGCGTGCGCCGCATCGACGTGCTGACTGCGCGCGAGATGTTCGACGCCGTGATGGGCTACGCCAACCGCGCCGAGGTCTTCATCGCCGTGGCGGCGGTGGCCGACTGGCGGGTGGCCAATGCCAGTGCGCAGAAGCTCAAGAAGGACGCGCAGGCGACACCGCCGGCGCTCCGGTTCGAACCCAACCCGGACATCCTGGCCACGGTGGCGGCGCTGCCGGGCGCGCCGCTGTGCGTCGGTTTCGCCGCCGAAAGCGAGAACGTCATCGCCAACGCGCAGGCGAAGCTGCGTTCCAAGGGCGCGGCGCTGATCGTCGCCAACGCCGTGCAGCAGGCCTTCGCCAGCGATGAGGCGGAAGTGCATCTGG
>CALGWX010000124.1 GCA_937936215.1 uncultured Burkholderiaceae bacterium
GTCCAGTTGCGGCGCGGCGTTGAAAAGTTCCATCCAGTAGGTGGCCACGCCGCGCACGAGGTCGGCGTGGAACGAGGGCACGAAGTGCAGCCCGCGCTCGGCGGCGAAGCGGGCCGCCTCCTCGCGCGCGGCCTGGAAGTCGTGGCCGTGCTCGACGAGCGTCGCACCCAGCGCCCGCATCGCCGCGTTCTTCTCGCGCGAGTTGCCGTGCGGCGCGAAGATCGTCGCCGGCAGCCCATGACGGCGGGCGGCATAGCCGATCGACTGGCCGTGGTTGCCGCGGGTGGCGCTGACCACGCCGGGGCAATTCGGCTCGCGCTGGCGCAGCGCCTCGAAGTAGGTGAGGCCGCCGCGGATCTTGAAGGCGCCGACCGGCGTGTGGTTCTCGTGCTTGAGCCACACCTCCGTGCCCAGCGCCTCGGCGAGCAGCGGCCAGACGTATTGCGGCGTGGGTGGCATCGCCGCATGGACGGTGCGGGCGGCGGCGTCGAGGCTGGCGAGATCGGGCAGGCGCATGGGACGAGCAGGGCGGTGGGCAGCGCCGCACTGTAACTAACGCGGCGCGCCGGTAGGGCACGGCCAGTACAGTTCGGCGGCCGGTCGAGCCGCGAGCGGGTTGGCAACGGGAGGGCCGCGGCCTCTTTCACTCTCACTGCGCAGCGCGATGCCTGAAGAGCTGAACTTCGAATTCACCGACCGGCCCGCAGCCGACGATCTCGATGCCGTCGATGCCGGCTTGCACCTGCACAACCTGCACGCGGTCGACCAGAGCGGCGTGCGTACGCTGGCCTGCTTCGCCCGCCACGCCGGGGGCCGGGTCCAGGGCGGGCTGCGGGCGCGGCAGTGGGGCGCGGCCGTCGAGGTGCAGCAGCTGTGGGTCGAGCCGTCGCTGCGAAGGCACGGGGTAGCCGAGCGCCTGATGCGGCTGCTGGAGGACGAGGCGCGTCGCCGCGGCGCGGCGCTGATCTTCCTCGACACCTTCAGCTTCCAGGCCCCCGGCTTGTACGAGCGCTGCGGCTTCCATGCCGCGGTGCGGCTCGACGGCTTTCCCGACGGCATCGCCAAGTACGTGATGGTCAAGCGGCTCGACGCCGCCGGAGAGGGCCAAGCCACGCCGCCGCCTGAGGCCGAGGCGGACGGCGACGGCAGTGACGGCGGCGACGGCGACTGAAGCAAGCGCGGTTACCGCCGGCCTGCCCGCCCGGCAGGTGGGCCACGGGCCGATGCCGAGCGCACCGCGTATCGTGGCGAGTTTCGTCGCGGCTCGGGCCGTCGCCGTTGCGTGCGTTTCATCGCGCTGACGCGCAGTTCGTCGCATGGCCATGGTTGGCCTTCGGCGGGCGGCGGACAATCCGCGCCGCGATGGGCATTTCGGCCGCGCCCCGATTGCGCGCGGCCTCGGGGGAAAGCATGAACACGCGCAGGAAGCGCTGGATCGTCTTGTCGGCGCTGGTGTTGATGGTGGTTGCCGCTGCGCTGCTGGCCGTGCAACGCGGCGCCTTGAAACTCGGCGCCCAAGCCGAGACCAAGAAGAAAGAGCCGCCGCCGCTCGCCTTCGCGGCCAGCGACATCGTGCGGCTGGCGCCGTACGCGCTGACGGTGGAACTGGCGATGCCGGCCACGCTGCAGGCGTTCAACCAGGCCACGGTGCGGTCCAAGTTGTCGGCCGAGGTGCGGCGGCTGCCGGTGCGCGAGGGCGACCGCGTCGCCGCCGGCCAGGTGATCGCCGAGTTCGACACCGCGCAGTTGCGCAATCAGCTCGCCGAGCGGCAGGCGGCGCTGGAGTCGGCGCGCGCCGTGCTGGCGCAGACCGAGCGCACGCGCGCGACCAACGCGCAGCTGGTCAAGCAGAACTTCATCTCCCAGAACGCCTTCGAGGCGGCCGACGATGCGCTGCGCGCCCAGGCCGCGGCCGTGCAGGCAGCGCAGGCGCAGCTGGCGCAGACGCAGCTGCTGCTCGCCGACGCGGTGGTGCGGGCGCCGATTTCCGGCGTCGTCGCGCGGCGGCTGGTGCAGCCGGGCGAGAAGGTGGCCTTCGACGCGCCGCTGCTGCACATCGTCGACCTCAGCCGGCTCGAGGCGCAGGCGCAGGCGCCAGTGGCCGACGTCGCACGCATCGCGCCCGGGGTGGAGGTCGAGGTCGACGTCGAGGGACTATCGGGGCCGCCGCTGCGCTCGCGCATCGACCGCATCAACCCCACCACCGAGGCCGGCTCGCGGATGATCGCCGTCTACGTGCTGCTGCCGAACGAGGACGGGCGGCTGCGCGGCGGCATGTTCGCCAAGGTGCGGCTGCGCCTCGGCGCCGAGGCCCCGGTGCCCTCGTTGCCGCTGGCGGCCGTGCAGGACGACCGTGGCCAGTCCTACGTGTGGATCATCGCCGACGGCAAGCTCGCCCGCCGCAACGTGACCACCGGCATGCGCGACGAGCGCGCGCAGCGGGTCGAGATCACCTCCGGGCTGGCCGGCGACGAGCAGGTGATCGGCAGCCGCTTCGACAACCTGCGCGAGGGGATGCTCGCCCAGATCGTCACTGCCGCACAGCGCCAGGTCGCCGGGCGCGACGCCGTGGCGCAGGTCCGCTGACGCACACCGGGCCGCCGCCATGTGGATCACCCGCGTTTCGATCAACCACCCGGTGTTCGCGACCATGGTGATGGTCGCGCTCACCGTGCTGGGGATCGCCTCATACCTGCGGCTCGGCGTCGAGCCGATGCCGGACGTCTCGCCGCCGGGCGTGCAGATCTGGGTGAGCTACCCCGGCGCCTCGCCGGAACAGGTGGAAAACGACCTCGCCAAGCCGATCGAGAACGCCGTCAACACGGTGGCCGGGGTCAAGCGGATCCTGTCGCGCTCCGACGAAGGCCGCTCGCTCACCTGGGTCGAGTTCCGGCTCGACGTCGACATCAACCGCGCCATGCAGGAGGTGCGCGACAAGCTGGCGCAGATCCGCGCCAGCTTCCCGCGCGACGCCAAGGATCCGGTGGTGCAGCGCGCCGAGACCGAGAACGATCAGCCGGTGGCGAGCTTCGCGCTGATCGGCGACGGCCGCAGCCCGCGCGAGCTGACGCTGCTCGCCGAGCAGATCGTGCAGAAGGGTTTCGAGCGCATCAACGGCGTCGGGCGCGTCAACTTGGGCGGCACGGTCACGCGGCAGGTGCAGGTGCGGGTCGATCCGGTCCGGCTCACGGCCTATGGGCTGACGGTCGACCAGGTGGTGCAGGCGCTGCGCACGGCGAACGTGAGCGTGCCGGTGGGCACGATCTCGAATGCCACGTCCGAGGCGATCGTCCGCGTCGACGGCCGCCTGGGCTCGCCGGCGCAGTTCAACCAGATCGTGGTGGCGCGCCGCGCCGGCACGCCGATCCTGCTCGGCCAACTCGCCGAGGTGGTCGACGGCGAGGCCGAGCGGCGGTCGCTCACTCGCGTGGACGGCCGGCCGGCGATCGGCGTGTGGGTGCAGAAGGCGCAGGACGCCAACATCGTCGAGGTCGGCGAGCAGCTGAAGCGCGCCGCCGAGGACATCCGCAAGCAGCTGCCGCCGGGCGTGGAGCTGAAGTTCATGTGGGCGATGGCCGACTTCGTCAAGCAGTCGGTCGACAACGTCAAGCGTACGATCGTCGAGGGTGCGGCTCTTACCGTGCTGATCGTGTTCCTGTTCCTCGGCTCCTGGCGCAGCACGGTGATCACCGGGCTCACCCTGCCGATCGCGGTGATCGCCACCTTCACCGCCATCTACGCCTTCGGCTTCACGCTGAACTACATGACGCTGATGGCACTGTCGCTGTGCATCGGCCTGCTGATCGACGACGCGATCGTCGTGCGCGAGAACATCGTCCGCCACATCCGCATGGGCAAGGACCACGTCACCGCCGCCCGCGAGGGCACGGACGAGATCGGTCTCGCGGTGCTTGCGACCACCTTCTCGATCGTTGCCGTGTTCGTGCCGATCGCCTTCATGGGCGGCATCGTCGGCAAGTTCTTCTACCCGTTCGGGATCACCGTGGTGGTGGCGGTGCTGGTGTCGCTGTTCGTCAGCTTCACGCTCGATCCGATGCTCTCGGCGGTGTGGCGCGACCCGCCGCAAGGCGCGAAGGACATGCCGGTGGTCGGCCGCGTGCTGACGGTGTTCGACCGCTGGGTCGACCGCTGGCACGAGATCTACGACCGGCTGCTGCGCTGGGCGCTATCGCACCGCAAGACGACGCTGGCGATCGCCACCGCGAGCTTCCTGGCCAGCATCCCGATCGCGGCGCTGGTCGGCGGCGAGCTGATGCCCGAGGCCGACCAGAGCTTCACCAGCGTGCGGCTGACGATGCCGGTCGGCTCCAGCCTCGAGTACGCCGACGAGCGGGTGAAGCGCGTCGAGGAGGTGCTGAAGCGCTTTCCCGAGATCGCCTCGATCGACACCAGCATCGGTGCCGACGGCGCCAAGAACAGCGCCCGCATCAACCTCAAGCTCGTGCCGCGCGCGGAGCGCAAGCGCTCGCAGAAGAAGATCGAGGAGGAAATCCGCAAGCAGGTCGCCGGCATCCCCGGCGTGCAGCTGACGGTGGGCTTCGGCGGCGCCATCTATGTCGCGCTGCTCGGCAACGACCAGGAGGCGATGAACCGGATGATGGCCGACTTCAAGCAGAAGGTGGCGGCGATCCGCGGCGTCACCGACGTCGACATCTCGGTCAAGGAGGGCACGCCGGCGCTGTCGGTGCGGCTGAAGCCGGAGCTGGCGGCCGAATACGGCATCACCCACGCGCAACTGGGCAGCACGCTGCGGGCGCTGGTGGGCGGCGAGAACTCCGGCTACTGGCTGGCGCCCGACGGGCAGAACTATGAGGTGATCACGCAACTGCCGCGGCAGGACCGCACGGTGATCGACGACATCGCCAATCTGAACATCGCCACCGGTCGCAACCGCATTGACGGCTCGACCGAGGTGGTGCCGCTGCGCGCGATCGCCACCCTCGAGCGCACCTTCAACCCCGACAACATCCGCCGCCAGGATTTGCAGCGGCGGGTGGCGCTGTTCGCCAACGTCGAGGGCCGGCCGGCGGGGGATGCCGGCAAGGAAGTGCAGAACCTCGTCAAGAGCTACGAACTGCCGCCCGGGCTGCGCTTCGACGTCGGCGGCCAGATCCGCGACCAGCAGGAGGTGGGCGCGGCGATCCTCGGCGCGCTGGCGCTGGCCGTGATCTTCATCTACATCGTGCTGGCGTCGCAGTTCGGCAGCTTCATCCAGCCGGTGGCGATCATGGCCTCGCTGCCGCTGTCGATCGTCGGCGTGATGCTGGCGCTGCTGGTGACCGGCACGACGATGAACATCTTCTCGATGATCGGCATCGTCTTCCTGATGGGCCTGGTGACCAAGAACGCGATCCTGCTGGTGGACTTCGCCAACCAGGGGCAGAGGCGGGGGCTGGGCCGCTTCGAGGCGCTGGTGGCCGCCGGCCAGGTGCGGTTGCGGCCAATCCTGATGACCACCGGCGCGATGACCTTCGGCATGCTGCCGCTGGCGCTGGGGCTGGGGGAGGGCGCGGAGCAACAGGCGCCGATGGGCCGCGCCATCATCGGCGGCGTGATCACCTCCACCCTGCTGACCCTGGTGGTGGTGCCGGTGATCTACTCCTACCTCGATGCCTTCGAGGCGCGCTGGCTGACGCGCAACCGCCACGCGCCGCGCGGCGGCGCCTCGGCGCTGACGACGCAGCCGGCGCAGCCGCAGAAGTAGCCACTGCGGCCGGCGTTGCGCTCGTCGGCGAAAGGTGCGGCGGCCGCGGCGGCTCATTCGGCGCGATGGCGAGCCAACAGCGCCGGGGCCGGCGCGGCTGGCCGCCTCTGGCCGCGGCGGCACTCGGACCGGCGGGCTCGCCGTTGCGCCCAGCAGCCCGGCCGGCGCGGCAGCACGGACCTCACGGACGCGCCTGGCACGCGCTCGCGGTGGGGCAAACTGCGCGCCTTGGCCGCCGGCACGTGGCTGGTCGGCCCGGTCCAACCGCGAAGGCAACCGAAGATGAAGGCAGCGAACTTCCACGGCGTCTTTCCTTACCTCGTCTCGCCGATCGACGACGCCGGCGAGGTCAAGGCCGACGTACTGGCCCGGCTGTGCGACGACTTGATCGCTGCCGGCGTGCACGGGCTCACGCCGCTCGGCTCCACCGGCGAGTTCGCGTATCTGAACCGGGCGCAGCGGCGGCGGGTGGTGCAGGTGGTGGTCGAGGCGGCGGCGGGCCGCGTGCCGGTGGTGGCCGGCGTGGCCTCCACCACCACGGCCGACGCGGTGGACCAGGCGCGCGAGTGGGAGCGGCTCGGCTGCGACGG
>CALGWX010000125.1 GCA_937936215.1 uncultured Burkholderiaceae bacterium
CGCCGCGGTCCGGCGGTGCGCGACGTCGCGCAAGACCCTGACCGCGGCGAAGCCGGCCAGTGAAGTCGACGGATGGATTGCAAGCCTCGACGCGCGTGGCGCAGGCCGCTCGCTCGGCGACGGCGGCGACGTGGGCGGCAGGCGGAACGGGAGCGCAGCGTCTTGCCATGTGCCGGGCGAACGGTTTGCGCCACACAGTCCGTTCGGCGCGATCACGGCGGCGCACGCCTAACCTTGCTTTCGGCAACCCCCTCGATCGCCGTGAACTGCCCAGGCCTGCGTGGCGGGTGGCTTGTATGAGTCAGGCCGCCGTGGCCCGACGGGTGAGTTGCCGACGGGCGTTTGCCGCGGCTTCGGCGGGCGGAAGGCCGATTGACGTCGGCAGGCGGTGATGGTCGATCGTCGAAACGCCCGCGAGGCCGGCCCGTTCGATGTCCGCTCAAGGTCTTGCACGGCGCGCGTGTCCCAGGTGTGCTCACGGTAACCGCCGCGGCTGTTCAGCCGCGCGCCAGAGGCCTTCTGGTCGTCGCTGGCGCGGCAGCGGCCCGCGACGTCGATCTGCATCAGGCGCTGGGCATGCACTGCACCCGCTGGTGCAGCAAGTCGACGTCGGGGCCGTTCTCGGCGAGCTCGGCCAGTGCCATCGTGGACGTGATGATTGTCGAATCTCTTTCCGACGAGTTGGCGGGTTGCACTGCAACCCTATCCGAGACCTCAGCCAAGACGGCCGCCGCGCCCTTGTGGAATGACACCACTGGCCGGGACGCCAGCTGCAGCCGCTTCGTTTGCAGGTCAATTCGACGACGCAAGCCGTCCGACATTCAGGCCGTCGTGCTGTCCTTTGAATGATGGACTGACGTGTCACTGACGCTGTCTTCGCGGAAACGACCCCGCCTGCGCGGGATGACGGTTCGTACTTCCAAGCCAGCGCATCGCGGCAGCGAGGCCGGCGCCGACAACGCAAGCCGTCATTAGCGGCGGCATCGTTTTCGCCGAAGGCAAACTGCGCCTGCCTCAAATGCGGGTCAGCCACGCGGCAGTCACGTCGCAGTTACACCGCAGCCCGACACTCCGTCGCGCCTGACGCGGGAGTGTTCGGACATCGCGCAAATCACTTGTCATCGCGGGAGGAATGTGATGAGTTCCACAACGACGATCCACGGGCTATTGCTGGCGGCGGTGCTGGCGGCGGTCGTGCCCACCGAGGCTCACGCTAACGACGATAGCTTTAGCGGCAAGGGGCCTGCCGCCATTCAACTCGGCGATCGGCCCTTTTATCTCATCGACGGCATGGACGACAGCCCGCTGAAGAGCCGGCTGATGTCGTGCCGCAAAGGGCCGTTCAAGCGAACCGATTTTTCGATCGGTCACCGCGGCGCGGCGCTGCGGTTCCCGGAACACACGAAGGAATCGTACGAGGCCGGCGCGCGCCAGGGCGCGGGCATCGTCGAGTGCGACGTGACCTTCACGCGCGACGGCCAGCTGGTCTGCCGGCACGCCGAGAACGACCTGCACACGACGACCAACATCCTGGCCACGCCGCTGGCGTCGACCTGCATCAAGCCGTTCACCCCAGCCGTGCTCGACGCCAACGGCAACGTCGTGACGCCCGCAAGCGCCGAGTGCCGCGCCTCGGCACTGACGCTTGCCGAGTTCAAGAGCCTGACCGGGAAGATGGATGCCTTCAATCGCGCCGCTCGCACGGTGGGCGAGTATCTCGGCGGCACCGCATCCTGGCGCACCGACCTTTACACCGGCCGCGGCACGCTGATGTCGTTCCGCGAGAGCATCGAACTGAATCAAAGGCTCGGCGTGAAGCACACGCCCGAGTTGAAGGGCGGCGATCCGGCCACGATCGCGCAGGTCTTCGGCAGCCAGGAGAACTATGCGCTGGCCTTCGCCGCGGAACTGCGCAACGCCCGGGTCAGGCCACGCGATGTCTGGCCGCAGTCGTTCAACGTCGAGGACGTGTTCACCTGGCTCGACAAGACCGAATACGGTGGACAGGCCGTGTACTTGCTCGACTACAACGCCAGCAATGACGGCATCGTGATCCAGCCGCCTTACGACCAGATGCCACGCGCGGATTACTTCAGGATGCTGAAGCAGCGGGGCGTGCGAATCATCGCGCCGCCGATCCCGGCATTGTTGTCGATCGACGGCAGCGGGCGGATCGTGCCGTCGCAACTGGCGAAGGACCTGAAGGGCTGGGGCTTCGACATCATCACCTGGACCATCGAGCGCTCCGACCTGCGCAAGGGCGCCGCCGCCACGCCGGGCAACCCGACCTACTACTTCGACTTCGACCCGAACAACCGTGCCATCAAGAAGGACAGCGACCTGTACAAGGCGCTCGACGTACTGGCGCGCGAGGTCAAGATCCTCGGCATCTTCTCCGACTGGCCGGCGACGGTGACCTACTACGCCAACTGCATGGGGCTGAAGTAAGGCGCTCGCGGGAAGCACGGCGAGGGGCCGGTCGATCGAAGCCCACCCCGTCAGGCACTCCGCCACGGCTGCAATGGCGGCGGTGTCGCCCGCGGCCCGAGAGCCGGCCTCGCTTCGGGTCGCGAGCCGTTATAGTTACGCCCTCGCGAGGGCCCTTAGCTCAGCTGGTAGAGCAGCGGACTCTTAATCCGTAGGTCGAAGGTTCGAATCCTTCAGGGCCCACCAGCCCTTCCCCGCTTCCTCGGTCTTTTCCTGCACGCGGCTGTCCGGCCAGCCGCCCGGGGAGCAGCGGACGTGTTCCCGACATGCCGATCGTCGGCTCGGCAGATTGCCGTGCCCGCCGCCGACGCCGCAGCAAACGGGCCAAGAAGGCAGACTCTTGTCAGCCGCAACCGTCGATCGCCGCCGCGATTCAGGCCGATGGGTTGCTTGGCTGCATTGCACCCGACGCGAGCACCTCCAACCGCGGCTCGTCGCGCAGCGCTGCTTCCAGCAGCGCGCCGGCGACGTCTTCGGCGCGGATCGGCCGCACCACGCGCGGCAACCACCGCGAGGCGGGTTGCAGCAGCTTCGCCGCCCAATGTTCTCGCCAGCGTGGTGGCTGGCCCAGTGCGGCGCGATCGCCGAGCAGCAGCGACGGCCGGGCGATGACAACGCGCTCGAACCCCAGCGCCGCCACCGCCTGCTCCATCTCGCCCTTGACCCGGTTGTAGAACACCCGCGAGCCGGGATCCGCCCCCAGCGCGGAAACCACCAGCAGCCTCTTCGCGCCGGCCGACCTCGCGGCGCGCGCGGTATCGACGACCGCGTCGAAGTCGACGCGCCGGAATGCTGACGGCGAGCCGGCCGCCTTGATCGTGGTGCCCAGCGCGATGAACGCGTCGTCGAGCGGCGGCAGCGCCGGCAGCCGGTCGAAGTCGACGATCGCGATGTCGAGCTTAGGGTGCGGCAGCAGGCCCGGCACGCTTCGCCGCAGCAGGGCAAGGACGCGCTGGTAGCGCGGCGACTCCAGCAGCAACAAGAGCAACGCGCGCCCGACCAGCCCGCTGGCGCCGGCGAGCAGCGCGTGGCGCGGCGGCGGCTGGCGCGCCGCGCGGCGGTTCGCCTCAGCCACGGTCCAGCACGTCGAGCGCGTCGCCTTCGGGCCAGGCGACGAGGTCCGTCGAGTCGTCCAGCCACAGCGGCATGAAGGCGCGGCCGCGCGCCAGGCCGTGCGCGCGCATGGCGTCGACGAAGGCGGCGCTGCGGTCGAACTTGGACGCGATCCCCAGGGATGCCTTGTCCTTCGCCATCGTGATGATGTGGATGCGGATCGGCTTGTAGTCGGCGAGGACGCCGCGCTGCGACGGCTTGGCCGCCCCGATCCACTCGTTGACCTTCTGGATGAAGCGCAACTCCTGGTTGAGCGCCAAATTGCCGGCGAGTTCGTTGCGGCGGTCCTCGATCGCCGCCAGCGTCAGCGGCTCCTCGTCGCGCCGCTGCGGGTTGATGCGGATCACCCAGATCTCGTCGGGCGTGCGCGCCCGCTCGGTGCCGGCGGCGAACTCGCGCACCGGCGGGTTCTGCGAGAAGACACCGTCCCAGTAGAGCGCCGCCTTGCCGTCGGCGTTCTTCACGCCGGCAATGCGCTGCGCACGGCGAACCTCCGGCAGCGTGCCCGAGGCGGCGACCGCCTCCAGGCTGATGCCGCGGCCGCCGGCGGGATCGGCCCACGAATCGAAAGCCTCGAAGCGCCCGGTGAGGATCTCCACCGCGCCGAGCAGCAGCCGCGGTGCCTGCTTGCTGCGGGCGATCGCGGGCAGCCGCTGCCGAAGTTGCGCAAACTGCGGCGCCGTGGCGCGCAGCAGGGCGAGGAAGTCGTAGTACTCGCGCCGCACCTCGCCGAGGCCCAGCCCGGGCGCGACGGCGCTGTCCAGCGCCGACCACGGGCCCAGCGCGGCGAGCAGCCCCTCGTACGCGTACGCCGGCAGCGGCGGCCGCACCGAGACACCGAGTTCCTGCCAGCGGAAGTACTGCCGCGCCAGTTCGTTCAACAGCCGCTCGCCCTGGGTGCGCGCCTGGAAGATATCCCAGAAGTGGTTCAGCTGCGCCCGGGCTTGCGGATAGCGCTCGGCAGGCGTCTCGGCCGCCAGCAGGCCGCACCAGGCCATGAACGCGTTGAGGGCGCCGGCCGACGTGCCGCTCAGGCTCGCGATCTCGAAGCGGCGCCGGCCGGGCACTTGCCCCTGGGATCTGCGTTCCTTCTCTTCGAGGATGGCGTCCAGGACGCCACAGGTGAAGGCACCGTGCATGCCGCCGCCCTGGCAGGCGATGGCGACTTGGCGGGTTTCCATGCGTTGCCACCCTTTCGCGTGCGGCCGCACCGGCGGGCGCGGCCTGCGTCCCGATCATTCCACGGCCACGGGCCGCGCCAGTCGCGCGTTTGCAGCAGCCGCGCCCTCCTATCATCGCGGCATGGTCCCGACGTTCTCGCCTGGCAGCGCGCTGGCGGAGATGGGCCGCGCGGCGCTGCGCTGGCTGCTCGGCTGGTGGCGCATCGTGCACCTGGGCGCCGTGCTGCTGGTGTTGGCGCTGTCGCCATCGAGCTACGACCGCGCCGGCCGCTCGCGCATCGCGCGCGAGATCTACCAGGACACGGCGCCGATCCTGTTCTGGTACACGCTGCTGGTGTCGCTGTTCGGCCTGGTGCTGATCCGGATCGTCGTCGTCACCGCCGCCAGTTACGGCCTGTCGCAGTTCGCGCTGCAGATGGTGGTGCGCGTGCTGGTGCTGGAGCTGATCCCGCTGACGGCCGCCCTCTTCGTGGCGCTGCGCATCGGCCTGCCCGACGGCCGCGAGATCGGCCGCATGCGCCTGCGCGGCGAGCTGGACGCACTGCGCGCGCGCGGCATCGACCCGCTGCGCCGGGAGGTGCTGCCGCGCGTGCTGGCCGGGGGCTTCGCGGTGCTGATGCTGGCGGCAGTGGCCGGGGTGGTGGCGCTGGTGCTGGCGTATCTCACCGTGCACGGCTTCACCCTCGGCGGGCTGGAGCGCTACACGCGCACTGTCGGCCAGGTCTTCACCCCGCCGCTGACCCTGATCTTCGCGATCAAGACCTTCCTGCTCGCGCTGGCGGTGTCGCTGGTGCCGATCGCCTCCGGCCTCTACGATGAGTCGCGGCCCGGCACGCGCGCCACGCCGGTGCTGCAGGCGCTGGTGCGGCTGTTCGCGGTGATGCTGCTGATCGAGGCGGCGTCGCTGATCGGGAACTATTACTGAACCACGTCTGCCTGCTGCCTCATGAGCGACAACGTTATCTCGTACCTTGAGATGTGTCGGCGAGAAGGTGCGTCGCTGCAGCAGGGCATGAACTTCGGCCTGGGCGGCAATCACTCGGTCATCTTGATGTCGCTGCGAGCCAACGCGCCCTATCACGACCGGCTCGAAGATGGAGGAACCACCCTCATTTACGAGGGACACGATGCGCCGCGGACTTCGGCCTGTCCCAATCCAAAAATTGTCGATCAACCACTGACGACGCCGAGCGGTCGGCCGACGCAGAACGGCAAGTTTTTCCGCGCCGCTTTAGCCGCCAAAGCGGGGCGACAACCCCCTGAACGGGTTCGCGTCTACGAGAAGATCAAGTCGGGCATCTGGACCTACAACGGCGTGTTCCATCTGGTCGATGCCTGGACCGAGCGCGATGCGTTGCGCACGGTGTGCAAGTTCAAGTTGGTTGCCGTGGAAGGCGAAGAAGACTTTGCCGCGCCGGTTCGGCTCGACGCCACGCGACGCCGCTTGATCCCGGCTCACGTAAAGCTTGAGGTCTGGCAGCGCGACCGGGGTAGATGCGCCCTTTGCGGCGCCACTGATGAGCTGCACTTCGACCATATCCTTCCGTTTGCAAAGGGAGGTACGTCGCTGACTGCGGCGAATATCCAGCTGCTTCGCGCGCGCCACAACCTCCAGAAGCGGGACCGCATTCAATGATCTTTTGGGACCGCGGCGGGCCGAGGCCCGGAACGCAGCCAGGCGCCGAACCCGCGCCTCGACTTGCGCGCGTTCCCTAGGGCGGGAATCTATCGTGAGCAAGCCGCAACCTGGGCCCGCCCCGCCGCCGGTGGGCAACATCGAGTTCAAGGCGACGCTGCTGCTCCTGCTGCTGGTGGCGCTGCTCGCGGGCTCGGTGCTTTACGTGATGTACGCGCGCGGCATCTTCGAGGCCACGCAGCGGCTGGTGCTGGTGGCCGACGATTCGGAGGGCGTCACCGTCGGCATGGATATGACCTTCTCCGGCTTTCCGATCGGCCGTGTGCGCCGCATCGAGCTCGCCGAGGACGGCTCGGCGCGGATCGTCATCGACGTGCCGAAGAAGGACGCGCACTGGCTGCGCGAGTCGAGCGTGTTCACGCTAGTGCGCGGGTTGGTGGGCAACGTGGCGATCCGCGCCTACAGCGGCATCCTCTCCGACCCGCCGCTGCCGGACGGCGCCGTGCGCCGCGTGCTGGCCGGCGACGCCACCGCCGAGATTCCGCAACTGGTGGCGGCCACGCGCGAGCTGGTGCGCAACCTCACCGCGCTGTCGGCGGCGGACTCGTCGCTCGCCGGCACGCTCGCCAACGTGCGGGCGGCGAGCGAGCGGCTGAAAGGCCGACACGGTGCGCTCGGCGCGCTGCTCGGCAACGACGACGACGCCAAAAAGCTCGTCGCCGCGCTCGACCGCACCAACGCCCTGCTGGCGCGACTGGACTCGCTGGCGACGCGGGTCGACGGCGTGGTCGCCAAGGCCGACGCGCAGATCCTCGGCCCGGACGGCCTGCTGCCGGAGACGCGCGCCGCGGTGGTGCAGCTCAACGGCGCGCTGGCCGACGCGCGCAATGCGCTGCGGCAGGCCGATAAGCTGATCGCCGAGGCGCAGGCCATCGCCACCAACGCCAAGGTGGCCAGCGCCGATCTCGGTGACCTGCGCGCGGAGGTGGAATCGAGCCTGCGGCGGGTCGAACAGTTGGTCGCCGAGATCAACCGCCGCTGGCCCTTTGCCCGCGACACGGAGCTGAAGCTCAAATGAGGCCCCCGCCGCATGAGCCGGCACTGGCGCCGCGGGCGGCGGCGCGACAAGCTCGCATCCGACGCGGCCCGCTGCGGATCGTTCTGGCCCTGGCCGTGACGCTGGCGGCCGCCTGCGCCAGCGGCCCGCCGCCGCCCGACTGGCAGCTCAATGCGCAGCAGGCGATCGACGCCGCGGTGGCCGCCCACCTGGAAGGCAACAGCCGTGTCGAGGCCGCCGAGACCGCCCGCGCCCGCCGCGAGATCGCACGCACCGGCCGTGCCGACCTGCTGGCGCGCGCCGAGCTGATGCGCTGTGCCGCCCGCGTCGCCAGCCTGGTGATCGAGCCTTGCGAGGCGTTCGAGAAGCTGCGCGCCGACGCGCCGGCAGCGGAGCGCGCCTACGCCGACTACCTCGCGGGCCGCATCGCTGCCGACCAAGTGGCCTTGTTGCCGCAACCGCAGCGCGCCGCGGCGACGGCCAACGAGGTCTCCGCGGCGGCGGTGCTGCGCGCGATCGACAACCCGCTGGCGCGCCTGATCGCCGCCGGCGTGATCTTCCACACGGGCCGCGCCAGCCCCGAGGTGGTGGGCATCGCCGTCGACACCGCTTCCGAGCAGGGCTGGCGGCGTCCGCTGCTGGCGTGGCTGGGCGTGAAGCTGAAGCTCGCGCAGGACGCCGGCGACGACGCCGAGGCCGCGCGGCTGCGGCGGCGGATCGAGATCGTCGCGCCCGCCAACTGACGGCCGGGCGCGACCGGCTCAGTAGTCGATCGTGTACTTCTCGACGTCGACGCGCAGCACCTCGCGGCCGGTCAGCACCGCCGCATTGCGCGCGAACTGCTCGGCCCACTCGGGGTGCTCGCGGAAGCGGGCCTCGCCGGAGTAGCGGGCGACGCTGAGGATGCGGTCGACGGCCAGCACCTTGCCCATCGGCGTGGGCAACTCGCATTCCAGTTCCTGGAACTCGCGGTCGAACCAGGCGCGCGCCTGATCGCGCGTGATGCCGGCGAGGTCCTCCGGCGTGAGCCGATACTCGAAGCGCTTGTCGGCGCCAAAGGTCACGATCACGTGCTGATGCATGCCCGTTCTCCCGGTTTCGGCGCTGCCGGCCGAGCGCGGCAGCGACACGGATTATCGGCGAATACCGCACTCAGGGCGGCGCCAGTTGGCCCGCGGCGAGCGCGCGGCGACCACGCTCGTCCATGGCCCACAGGTCGAGGCGGCGCAAGCCGGCGGCGACTGCCGCGCCGGCGCACCTGGACCGACGCCATCACGCCACTCCATCGCCGGCCACGCTGCGGCCAGGCCGTGGTCAGCCCGCCAGCAGCCCCTGCCGCGCGATGAACGCGATCACCTGTTCCACGCCCTCGCCGGTCTTGAGGTTGGTCATCACCCAGGGCCGGCCGCCGCGCATGCGCTCGGTGTCGTGGCGCATCACGTCCAGCGACGCCCCCACATGCGGCGCCAGGTCGATCTTGTTGATCACCAGCAGGTCGCTCTTCGTGATGCCGGGACCGCCCTTGCGCGGGATCTTTTCGCCCCCGGCCACGTCGATCACGTAGGTCGTGAGGTCCGACAGTTCCGGGCTGAAGGTGGCGGCGAGGTTGTCACCGCCGGATTCGATGAAGATCAGGTCCAGGTCGGGAAAACGCCGGCACATGCGCTCGACGGCGTCGAGGTTGATCGAAGCGTCCTCGCGGATCGCCGTATGGGGGCAGCCTCCGGTTTCCACACCCATGATGCGCTCGGCGGGCAGCGCCTGCGCCGCCACCAGCAGGCGCTCGTCTTCGCGCGTGTAGATGTCGTTGGTGACCACCGCGAGCCGGTAGCGATCGCGCATGCGCTTGCACAGCACCTCGACCAAGGTCGTCTTGCCGGAGCCGACCGGCCCGCCGACACCGACGCGCAGCGGCGACGCTGCAGCGGTGGTGGACGGGCGCGAGGCGGTGGTGGAGTCCGGTTGCCGCAGGGTCATGGAAGCGTCACCTCCGCGTGTGGTTGGCGCGAGCGCAGCCGCCGCAGGAAAGCTGCCGGCCGCGCGGGGCGGCGTTCGGCCGCTCGCCTCAAGATCGGCGCTTGGCCAGCCTGCCTCATGATCGATAAAGCCGCGTGTACTGCGTCTCGTGCCGCGCGCTGGCCAGTGCCAGTCCGAGCGCGGCCGAGCCGATCTCGTCGTCGGGCAGTTCGACAGCCACCGCCACCGCGCGCGCGATCGTCGCCTGCAGCGCGATCAGCATCCGCTGCCCGGCCTGCTGGCCGAGCGGCACGGTCTTGACCGCCGCCAGCACCTGGTTCTCGGCCCATGCCCACAGATAGGCCGCCAGCCCCGCTTCGCGATCGACGCCCAGCCGCGCGCAGGCGTACGCGAACGCGGCCGGGTAGGCGACGGGATCGGTCGCCGGCGGCGCCACGCCGAGCGCCGGTAGCAGCCGCGCCAGCGACGCGCCCATCTGCCGCGATTCCTCGCGCAGCTCGGCCGTCTCGCGCGCGGCAAGCAGTTCCTCGTTGCGGCGAGCGAACGCCTCCTGGTCGCCGACGGCGCAGGCGTCGAAGGCGCGCAGCCACAGTGGCGCCTCATAGCGGGCGAGCACGAGCAGCAGCAGGTCGCCGATCCAGCGCAGGGCGCCCGCCTCGTCGCTCGCCTGCCCGTCCGCGATCGCCCGTTCCAGCCCCTGCGAGTAGGCAAAGCCGCCCACCGGCAGCGCGGGGCTCGCCAGGTGCAGCGCCGCCAGCAGCGCGCGCAGGCGCGCATCGCGGCCGAGCACGGTTTCGGCGGGCTTCACGGCCCGCCACCGCCGCGGTGGGCGGCGATCGACAGCTCCTCGCCGATCGTGCGCGCCGGATCGTCGAGCGCCACGCCATGCGAGTGGCCGCCCTCGCGATAGGCGCCGGCCTCCGGCTCGAAGGGCGCCACCACGTGCTCGACGCGGGCGCCGAGGCCAAGGGCCATGCGCTCGAGCACCGGGTCGCGCTCGATCAGGACCGCGTCAGGCTCGATCTGCGCCGGCACATGGCGGTTGGCCAGGTGGTACACCGCGCGCAGCAGCAGCAACGGCGCGTCGGCGCTGATGCGCGCCAGCGGCTGCGGCGCCGCCTCGACCCGCGCCAGCGCGCCGTCGTCGCCGGCGAGCACGCTGCCGCCGCGCAGCACGGTGCCGCGCGGCAGCACGATGGCCACGGCGGTGCCGTCGTCGCTCATCGCCGCCAGCCGGCTGCGCACGCGCTCGTCCCAGGTCAGCCGCAGCCGCAGCGCGCCGCCCGCCAGCGCCTGCGCCGGCGGCGCGTCGACGACGCGGGTGAAGCGCCGC
>CALGWX010000126.1 GCA_937936215.1 uncultured Burkholderiaceae bacterium
GCCGCTGCAGAGGCCGCGGCAGCCGGCCGGTGATGCAGCCGCGCGGACCCGGCCGCGGCTGGCTCCAAATGGCCGCCTCGATGCCGGAGCTAGCCCGGATATTTCACGAGGGACGCGGCAATTGCGCGCGCGGATGCGCGCGGCAGGTTGCGCGAGAGGGGCGCAGCAAAGGCTGGCGGGCCTTTGCGAGCACTCGAGCGCAAGATGGCCGCGCAGGCGCCGCGCCAACCCGCGTCGCCCCAGCGATCCGAAGCGGATACGCGGTTCACCTGCCGCAAGCCCTTGACGAAGCTGACGAAATCACACATTCGGGGGCGACCTCGTGAAACATCCTGGCTAAACAGAAAGGCGGCCGCAGTGCTCGGCGTGGTGGGTCGCGAACGCGCGCGCCGCGGCCGTCAGCGAAGCCGCACCGTACCGGGCGACGAAGGCCGGGTCGCTGAGCAGGCGGCGCCAGTTCCGCGCCCCGGCCTGCCCGTGATACAGGCCGAGCAGATGGCGGAGGATCGCCCGCGGCGGCACGCGCGCGGCCGCCTGCCGGTGCAGGTACTCGGACATCGCCGCCACCACCTGTGCGCGCGTCAGCGCCTCCGCGTCGCCGAAGAGTGCGCGGTCCACTTCCGACAGCAGGTACGGGTCGTGGTAGGCGGCGCGGCCGAGCATCACCCCATCGACGTGGCGCAGCACCTCCGCCGCCTGCGCCAGCGAACCGATGCCGCCGTTGAGCACGAAGACCGCCTGCGGGAAATCGGCCGCCAGCCGGTACACCACCTCGTAGCGCAGCGGCGGCACCTCGCGGTTTTCCTTCGGGCTCAGGCCCTTCAGCCAGGCGTTGCGGGCGTGGACGATGAACACCTCGCAGCCGGCGGCGTGGACGCAGCCGACGAAGTCGCGCACGAATCCGTAGTCCTCGCCGCGGTCGATGCCGATACGGTGCTTGACCGTCACCGGGATCGTCACCGCGTCGCGCATCGCCTTCACGCAGTCGGCGACGAGCTGCGGCTCGGCCATCAGGCAGGCGCCGAAGGCGCCGCGCTGCACCCGCTCCGACGGGCAGCCGCAGTTCAGGTTGATCTCGTGGTAGCCCCACTGCTCGCCCAGGCGCGCGCAGTGCGCGAGTTCGTCCGGCTCGCTGCCGCCCAGTTGCAGCGCTACCGGGTGCTCGGACGGATCGAAGTCCAGATGACGTGCCACATCGCCGTGCAGCAGGGCGCCCGTGGTCACCATTTCGGTGTACAGGCGGGCCCGCCGCGACAGCTGGCGATGGAAGTACCGGCAGTGCCGGTCGGTCCAGTCCATCATCGGCGCCACGCAAAAGCGCCACGGACAGGGGTTTTCGCGCATTAGACTCCGGGCGCAAAGCACGCGCCGTCCGGCGCCGTCCGTTTCGACCCGCCGCGGTGGCGGGCGCCTGGGGGAGGAAAATGCGTCGAGAAGAGCAGCATGTGCCGCGCGCCGGTGTGGCCCAAGCGCGGTTGGCGGAAGTGCATGCCCCGGCCGAGCGGCCGACACGGCGCGAGGTCACCATGCTGCAGGCGCTGCGCGAGCGGGCCGCCTTCCTGCGCGGCTTCCTCGCCCATCCCGACCAGGTCGGCTCGGTGGTGCCCAGCTCGCGCGCGCTGGAGCAGCGGCTGGTGCGCCGTGCGCAGCTGGCGCGCGCCCGCTGCGTGGTGGAGCTTGGCCCCGGCACCGGCGGCACCACGCGCGCCTTCCTCGAGGCGATGCCGCCCACTTCGCCCCTGCTGGCCATCGAGCTGAACGCCGACTTCGCCGCCCGCCTGCGCCGCGACATCCGCGACCCGCGCCTGATCGTCGTGCACGGTAGCGCCGAGCACATCGAGCGCTACCTGGCCGAGCACCGGCTGCCGGCGCCCGACGCGGTGCTGTCGGGCATCCCGTTTTCGACCATGCCGCGCGAGGTCGGCGACCGCATCGCCGCCGCCGTGGCGCGCGCGCTGGCGCCGGGCGGCCGCTTCGTCGCCTACCAGGTGACGCCGCGCGTGGCCGAGCGCGCCACCCCCTACCTCGGCCCGCCGCGCCGCGAGCTGGAGCTGATCAACATCCCGCCGATGCGCGTGTTCACCTGGACGCGTGCGGCGTAGGCCGCGGGCGGCTGCGGCTACTCGATGCCGATCAGCCACTGGATGACCTGCTTGGCGATGAAGCCAAGGATGCCGAAGGCGAGCACGAAGAACAGGATGAAGGTGCCGAAGCGCCCCGCCTTCGAATCGCGCGCCAGCTTCCAGATGATGAACAGCATGAACGCGATGAACGCGCCCACGCCCCAGGTCATGCCGAACTCGGCGACCTGAGCCTCGGTCAGCCCGAAGGGGCCGGGTTCCATCGCCCCTCACACCCGCGGCGGCAGCCGCTCCACGTCGAGCACGTCTCGGTACGCGTGCCAGGTCGCGTGTCCGATCACCGGCACCGCGAACACGAAACCCACCATCAGCGTGGCCATCGACGCCGCGGTGGCCAGCATGATGAGCACCGCCCACAGCGCCATCGGCGCCGGGTTGTCGCCGACCGCGCGCACGCTGGCCAGCAGCGCCGTGCGCAGGCTCACCTGCCGGTCGAGCAGCAGCGGCGCCGAGACCACCGTGAGCGAGAACACCAGCGCCGCCCCCAACCCGCCGGCCACGAGCCAGAGAAAGAACAGCCACCCGCCCTGCCCGACCACCGCATAGCGCAGGAAGCGCAGCGGCGAGTCCAGCGGCACCGGCACGAAGAGCTTGAACAGCAGCGCGGAGACCAGCACCCATGCGGAGGCAGCGGCAAACAGCAGCAGGCCCAGCGCCACCAGCGGCCGAGTGCCGCGCCGCCAGGCCTCGACCGCGTGCGCAAGCCGCGGCCGCTCGCCCGCCGCCCGCCGCCGGCTCAGTTCGTACAGCCCCGTGCACAGGATCGGGCCGATCAGCAGGAAGCCGCTGAACGCCCCGGGCATCAGCGCCGTGGCCTGAAGCGTCAGCGTGACCACCGCCAGGCCGCCGAGCGCGACGATCACGCCGTGCAGCAGGCTCGGGCCGAAGCAGGCGTGAAGGTCATGCCAGCCGTGCTGCAGCCACTGCAACGGCTGCGTCAGGGGGATCGTGCGGACGCCGGGCAGTGCTTCGGCGGCGGCGCCGGCTGGCTCAATGGACATGGCGCGATTATCGCGGAGCCGCCGCGGCGCACCGGCTCGCCGCGCCGCCCGCCTTTCGCCGCGCGCCCGAGCGGCGGTGAAGCCATGGCCGCGATCTGGCCGAGGTCGCGGCGAGCAGCGGCCCCTGCAGCGAAGGCCGGCGGACAGCCGCCAGCGCGAGATCGCGACGCGCAGCGGGTCAATTCACGGCTTCTACACCGGCCAGGGCGGACCCTTCAGCTCGACCGTGTTGCCTTCCGGGTCGACGATGTAGATCGACGGCCCCGAGCCCTCGGCGCCGAAGCGCGAGGCGGTCTCGCCAGCGGCCACGCCGTGCGCGGCCAGGTGGGCGCGGATGGCCGCCTCGTCGAACGGATCGAGCCGCAGGCAGAAGTGATCGAGGTTGCGCCCCTCAGCGGCGGGCGGGGCGCCGCCAGCGCGGCCGAGCGGACCGTCGACCGGGATGAGGTCGATCAGCGCCCGTCCGGCGCGCAGCTGCACCAGGCCGATCTCGTCCTGCTGCCGCGCCACCGTGCAGCCGAGCACGCCGCAGTAGAAGTCGAGCATCGGCTGCAGCTCGCGCACGCGCAGCACCAGGTGGTCGATGTCGCGGATCCGGATCACGTCGGTCGGCCCTGCCGGCGCCGCCTCAAGCGGGCAGCGCGTCGAACTCGGAGAAGATGTGCCCGGCTTCCGCCAAGGCGCCCACCGGCACGTAGTCGCACGCCTCGCCGAACTCGGCCCACAACGCCTGCACGGCCGGGTTGCTGTGCGCGCGCTCGATCGCCGCCGTCGACAGCCACTCGAACACCTCGACCACGGTGCCGTCGCCCGCCCGCATGACATAAGGCGGCCGCTCGCTGATCAGGCCCTCGGCGCGAAGCACGCTGGCGTGCCGGCGCACGGCGGCGACCAGCCTCGATTCGCACCCAGCCTTCGGCCGGTACGCGGCGATGACGAATCGACCCATGGCGAACTCCCGCTCGGTGCGACCCCTGGGGATCGGGCTGGCGGCAACGATACGCGGCCGCGGCGGCGGCCGGCAATGCGGCTTGCGGCGCTCGTCGCGCGAGGATTGGAATCGCCGTGCGGCAAACGCGGCGCTGCCGTGGGCGGATCGACGCGTGACGGCCAACCGGCCG
>CALGWX010000127.1 GCA_937936215.1 uncultured Burkholderiaceae bacterium
CCCCGACCGGCCCGGAGCGCCTTCGCTTCTCGTTCTTGCGTTCCCGCAGACACTCTGGCAGCCTATCCACCGTGAAAGCGCTGCTTCAGGCCGGTCCCAACGGGCGCGTGCCCGTACCGCCCGAAAAGCGATTTCTTATCAGGCAGGTCGAGCGGGCGACGGCGGACTACGACTGCAACCGCGGAGCGGGGGCGTTGAAGCTGTTCGAGGACGGCCGCCCGGCGGCGACGGTGTCGTGCCCGGGCGGGGACGGCTACCTGGGCGAGCTGACGCACATGATCGAGGCGATCGAGCGCGGCCGCCCGCCGACGGTCGTCACGGCGGCCGAGGCGGCGGCGGCGGTCGAGATCGTCGAGGCCGAGGCGGCGTCGATCCGCTCCGGCCAGGCGGTGCCGGTGTGAGCGCGCGGCGGACCGCGGCGCCCCGGGCGATGGCGATCGGGGCGCATCCCGACGACATCGAGTTCATGATGGCCGGCACGCTGGCGCTGCTGAAGCGGGCGGGGTGGGACATCCACATGATGAACCTCGCCAACGGCTCAATGGGCAGCCACCGCCACCCGCCGGCCCGGCTGCGCCGGATCCGGCTGGCCGAGGCGCGCGCCGCGGCGCGGCGGCTCGGCGCGACCCACCATCCGCCGCTCGTCGAGGACCTCGGCATCTACTACGAGCCGCGGACGCTGCTCCGCCTGGCCGCCGTGATCCGCGAGGTCGGCCCCTCGATCCTGCTCGTGCCCTCGCCGCAGGACTACATGGAGGACCATACCAACGCCTGCCGGCTGGCGGTCTCGGCCGCGTTCGTCCGCTCGATGGAGAACTGCCGGACGCGCCCGCCGCGGCCGCCGTGGGGCGGCGACGTGACGATCTACCATGCGATGCCGAACGGGTTGCGCGACCCGCTCCGCCGCCGCGTCATCCCCGGGCTCTTCGTCGACACCACGCCGGTGCACGCGCTGAAGCTCGCCGCGCTGGCGGAGCACCGCAGCCAGCAGGACTGGCTGGCCGAAACGCAGAAGATGAACCTGTACCTGCGCACGATGGAGGAGTTCTCGCTCGAGGTCGGCCGCCTGTCCGGCCGGTTCCGGCACGCGGAGGGCTGGCGGCGGCACCTGCACTACGGCTTCTGCGCCGAGGGCGACGACCCGCTCCGGACGGCGCTCGGGCGCCGCTGCCGGCTGAACCCGGCCTACGAGCGGGCGCTGGAACGCGGAATGTAGACGGCCGGCGGCCGGCGCGGGGCCGGCCGCCGCCGCACGGAGGCACGGACATGGCCCGACGACGAAGCGCGATCGCGCCGGACTGGTGGGACTACACGACCCTCGACGACGCGCTGATCGAGGACGCCGCGCGGCTGTCGCCGCGCGACCTGGAGCGGCTCTCGCGGCCCGGGTTCCAGGTGGCGATGCACGACACGCTGGAGGACTTCTACCTCGCCGAGGCGCTGGAGTACGTCCAGGCATGGCGGCAGAGCACCGACGACAACCCGGTGGGCATCTGCGGGCCGATCGGGCCGACCGAACAACTGCCGCTCGTCGCCCGCATCGTCAACGCGCTGAACCTCGACGTTCGGTCGGCCCACTTCTGGGGCATGGACGAATGGTTCGATCCGGCGACCGGGCGCGAGACGCCCGTCACGCATCCGCTGTCGTTCGAGCGGGCGGACCGGGCGTTGTGCTTCTCGCGGATCGACCGCCGCCTGCGGATGCCGGACGCCCACCTGCATTTCCCGAAGGCCGACACCGCCCCGTATCGGAAGAGCTGGGACGCCGGCGTCCGCTGCGCGGTGATGCAGGGCGGGCAGGGGGACGTGAAGCACTGGGCGTTCAACGACCCCTTCCCGCGGAAGGGGCGGCACCGCGATGCGCCGCCGTCCGCTGCCGAGTTCCGGCGGCTGGCCACGCGGGTCGTGCATCTGCACCCGTTGACGATCGCGCAGAACGCGCGCACCAGCGGCGGCGGCAACATTTCGATGGTGCCCACCATGGCGATCACCGTCGGCCCCGTCGAGACGTGGAAGGCCGAACGGGTGTCCATCTGGCAGGCGGGCAACCACGACAATCCGCTCGGGCAGCGGCTGACCGCGCTGATGATCTCGAAACGGATCGTCGACACCGCCGTGCCGATGTCGCTGCTGGCGGAGCATCCGGACGTGACGTTCCACTACTACCGCGGCGGCCTGGGGACGTGCGCGGTGGAGATGCACTGACCCGGCGGTCGCGCCGGTTTCCAAGGGTTGGAAAAGCCTGAGGCGCGAGCGTCCAACCCTTGGAAATCCGCCCCGAGGCGCTCGCCGCACGCGCCGCCGTGCACGATGGCCGGTTGGCGGATCGATGCCTCCGCCCTCTGACCTCCGTTCTCTGACTTCCGCCTTCCGTCCCGCGCGGACGTCAGAAGCAGGCCGTCAGCCCAGGATCGCGCCGATGTCGACCAGGTGCATCTGCCGCCCGCTCCCGCCGTGCGGCGAGTCGATGCAGATCCACCGCCCGTCGCGGCTGCAGCGCGGGTGCAGGTCGCACCGCCACTCCCCGACGTAGGGCGGCGGCGACTCGAAGCGGCCGACGACGATCCGGCGCAGCGTGGGCTGATGCACCAGATAGAGAGTCTGAAGCCGTTTCTCCTTCGGATACGTGTCGCAGGCGATCCAGTCGAACCCCCGGCCGGGGATGTACACGCCATGGCCGTCGGTCTTCAGCATGCCCGGGACGGGCACGGCCTCGCGCGTGCGGTCGCGGAACACCTGGAAGTCCCACTCCTTCGCCTCCTCGCCGACGCCGGCGTAGGCGAAGATGTGTCCGGCGTCGCGCCAGACGAAATGGGAGACCTTGCCGTTCGGAATCAGCACCCACGGGTTCCGGCCGTCCGGATCGGCCGTGATCATGCGCGTCTTCCATCCCTTCTCGTCCCCGACGCGCCACCGGTGGAGGAACACGAAACGGCGGCCGTCCGGCGCGACCAGCAGGTGGTTCACCCAGTGCTTGGCCCCCTCGGGAAATCCGCCGGGCGGCGGATCGAGCCGGACCACGTCGGCGAAGGAGAGGATCAACCGCTGGCGGCTGTCCTCGAGATCGACGTGCCAGATCCCGGTGTCGTCGGGCGCGCCGGCGGCGCGGCGCGGATCGTCGAGGCCGGCATAGCCGTAGCCGGGGCGCACGTCGTTCAGCCGGCGGAAATCGGGCGAAACGGCCCAGCGGCCATCCGGGCTCAGGGCGTACACCGGAGCGCCGATCGAGCGGCGGGCGCCGGTGCGGACGTCGCAGATCCTCGCGATGAAACGGTCGCCGTCGCGGTCGTTCCAGATCGCCTCGCTCTCGCGGCCCGGCCGCCACTGCAGCATGCAGCCTTGCTGCCAGTTCCACGCGACCGTCGTACCCAGCTCGATCCAGCGGTCGCCGTCGGCCAGGTCTACCATGCCCACGCGGATCGCGTCCTCCGCGGCCGGCGAGCGGTGCTCGAACTCGACGCGGTTGCCGAGCAGCAGGCGGCCGTCGGCGGAGAACTGGTCCTTGTCGTAATAGCCGAACCAGTGAAACCCGGGCCCGCGGGTCACGGTGCGAATCGGGGCGATGGCGTCGGACTCGACGACCTCGGCGCCGGCCGACGCGCGGACCAGCGGGGCCAGCAGGGCGGCGGACGCGGCCCGACGGCAGAACTGGCGGCGCGAGCAGATGGGTGGCATGGCGTTGCTCCTGACGAGACGGATTCCGCTGCGATTGAACCATGCCGGCCGCGCCGACGCCAGACCCTCGCCGGAGCCGGGTTCGCGGGCGTTGCATCATTCGATGTCCCTCTGCGCGCGGACACCTCCCTCATCTGCCCTCGACTGCCCCTGAAGCGTGGGGGACGAAAGAGGAACAACCCGACTCTGACGTGATTGCGAGGAAAATCAGAACGGGCCGAAGAGGGGCGCTACGGCGTGCGCCGGACGCGGAAGAAGGCGGCGGGGCCGGCGCCGGCGGGAATGGCAACCGTGCCGACCGCGCCGGTCGGCGCCACGCCGGCGACCGGTACGAAGACGGCGCCCGGCAGGGTCGTGGAAACCTGGAGGTCGTACATCAGATACGGCTCCGCCGCCCATTGGAGGACGCCGCCCGTCGCGCCCGTCGTGATCAGCCTCGAATCGGCGCGGGCCGGGTCGGTGAACGCGAGAAACTCCTCCAGGTTGGTGAAACCGTCGCCGTCGCAATCGTCGTCGGCCTGCGACAGGTCGGCCGCGCGGGGATCGTCATGGCCGAACGCGTCGATCATCCATCGGTCCGGCAGGCCGTCCGACGCGCCCGCCGGGCGGGAGTCCGGCTGGAGGGAGATCACCCGGACGATGCAGGGAGGGGAGGCGTTGGCGCCGTCGTAGAAGCGGACGACCGCCCTGTCGTAGAAAAACGAGCCGGCAGGGTCGAGGCGCGGGGCGTCCCAATAATCGGACGGGGTGTATCGCAGGAGGTCGTCCGTCTGTACGAAGACGCCGGCGCCGCCGGTCGCCGATTCGAGACGTCCGGTCACGCTCTGACCCTGCCGGTCGAAGCCGAGGAGGCGGATTTCGTTGACGCCGGGCACGGCCGGCGCCGCGACGGGATGGGTGACGACGTCGAGGATCCGCTGGCAGGACCAGGGCGGGGTGTCGTCCGGATGGGCCTGCCGGATGTTGTCCACGTCGGCCGCGCCCAGGGTGGCGCCCCGCCCGTCGGCGTGGGCGCGGTAGTACATCGTTGCCTGCCGGAGATAGGGATCGGCCTCGTCCGGGGCCTCGCTGGTGTGGGCGAGGCCGAGCGCGTGTCCGATTTCGTGGGTCAGGACCTCGTCGAGGGTGGCGAGCGCGGAGAGGGCGGCGTTCGTATGCTCCAGGACCACGAAGCCCCGCGTCGTCAGATCGAACTCCTGCGGGCCGACCCGCCCCCCCAGACCTCCGGTCGGGAAGAGCGCCGCGTCATAGCGGAACGAACGGCCGCCGATGCCCAGTGTCGTGCCGCCCGGGATCCGGTCGTGGAGGTCGTGCAGTTGTATGCGCAGGCGGCCGTCGTCGGCTGCCACCTGGTCGGCGCCCATGCCAAACGACGCGGCGCCTTCGTTGGTGAACAGCAGCGAGGTCGCCGCCGACCACGCCGCGAGGGCGCGGTCGACCGACGCCATCGCCGCGCCGGTCGAGATCCCAGCCGGCAGCGCGTCGAGATCCACCAGGACGCCGATGGGGACGCCCTGGTCGCAGGCGGTCAGACGGCTGGGCGCGCCGGTGATCGGGTTGGTGGACATCCCGTTCAACGCGGCCAGCGCCAGACGTTCCTCCCACTCGGTTGACATCGCGGCGGGCGGCGCGGCCGATGGCACACGCCACCGCCCCGCCCATGCGCGAACGGCGGCATCGCGGCCGCGGCCGACGGACGGTCGTGCCGCCAGGCCGTCCCGTCCGCCGGAAGGTTCCAGCCGGCCGCGGCCGTTCCGCCGGGCGGCGAGCAGATACTCCCCGGCCCCGCGCAACGACGGCGCGTCATGGATTTCCTCGCCCTCTCCGTCGAGCCGACCGCCGGAGAGTTCCACCAGCACCCAGCGGCCGGCGCGGCCGCGATACACTTCGCCGACATGAAGAGCGGCCACCGTTCGGATCCGTCCGTCCGGGCCCCGCTCGCAACGCCAGCCGGCGACAGTGCCGCGGAGGACGACTTCAGTTTTGGGAGACGACACTGCGGCAGCCGTACCGACGGCCGGAAGCAAAACGGCAACAAGCAGAAGCGGCAGGACGTTGACAGCACGTCGCGTCACGGACGCGAGACTCACAAGGTTGGCGGCGGCTGTCAAGATGGCGTCGCGGTCCCGGCGCGTTCGGACTGGGGCGCGCTCGCCGATCGCGCCGCGGCGGCGAGTGAGATGCGAAGAGCGTAGAGCGTAGAGCAAAGAGCGAGGAGCACGGAGTGAAAAGGCGGCAGAAGCCGAATAGTGCTGTCTCCTCGGCCTGAGCCGATTGAACTGGAAAAGTTGGGGTGCGCAGGAGAGTGTGACAGGTCGTCGGGCGGTCCGAGACGGCCTATCCGAGAGGGCCCGGCGACAGCGCGGATGTTGTAGCCGCGGGCGTTGACCGCGGCGGAGAAACGAGCGATGCATCCGGCTTCCTCCCAATCGCCGCCCTCGCCGCGGGCGGCTACAACGCGGCAGAACCTGGTGGGGGCTGGAGAAGGTTGTGAGAAACTTCCGGACGGCGCGAACCGGCGCCCCGGAAGGGGGCCCGCGGCCACACCACGGCCGTCTCGGCGCCACGAACCACCGCCCGCCCTTCGCATGTGGACGGCAGAACCGAGCGAGTCGGTGAGTTGGTCGAGAACTTCGGGAGTTTTTCACTTCAGCGGCCGGGGCTGTAAGAATCCCGAGGAAAACTCGAGAGGCGCGTGGGGTAACGCATTCTTCGATGCCCTTCGATCGCCGCTGCCCGCCGCCATCCGAGCACGGCGCAATCGGCTCGGCGGGATTGCGCGGCGCTTCCGGCCGCGGCACTGTCATGCCATGAACGCTATTCTGCCGATTCTCTGCGCCGCGGCGGCGTCGGCCGCCCCGCTCCGTCCGAACATCCTGTGGTTCGTCGTCGACGACATGTCGCCGGACTTCTCGTGCTATGGGGCGACGGTCATCCAGACGCCGCACGTCGACCGCCTGGCGCGCGAGGGCGTGCGATTCACGCGGGCCTACATCACGGCGCCGGTCTGTTCGCCGTCGCGCTCGGCGATGATCACCGGCATGTACCAGACGACGATCGGCGCCCACCATCACCGCAGCGGGCGCGGCGAGTTGAAGATCCGGCTGCCCGACGGCGTGGAGCCGATTCCAGCGCTGTTCCGCCTCGCCGGCTACTGGACCTGCATCGGCAGCGGACTGCCCGGCGTGGACCACCGCGGCGTGGCGGCGGGGGCGCCCGGGCGGCCGGCGGCGGCGGGCGCACGGGGGCCGCTCGGCAAGACCGACTACAACTTCGAATGGGACCCCGCGATCTACGACAGCCATGACTGGGCCGGTCGCGCGGCGGATCAGCCGTTCTTCATGCAGGTGCAGCTTCACGGCGGCAAGCTGCGCGGCGACAGCCTCGAGTCCATCCGGTCGCTCGCGCGGCGCGCCTGCGAAGAACTGGGGTCTGCCGTCGACCCGGCGGCTGTGACGTTGCCGCCGTACTACCCCCGCGATCCGGTGCTGCTGGAGGACTGGGCCGCCTACCTCGACAGCGTGCGGCTGACCGACGCGCACGTCGGCCGGGTGCTCGCGCGGCTGGAGTCCGAGGGGCTGCTCGACCGGACGCTCGTCCTGTTCATGACCGACCACGGGATCAGCCACGCGCGCGGCAAGCAGTTCCTGTACGACGAGGGCGCGCACATTCCGTTCGTCGTCCGCGGCCCCGGGCTGCCCCGCGGCGCCGTGCGGGACGACCTGGTCGAACACATCGACATGGCGGCGCTGTCGCTCGCGGCCGCCGGCATTCCGATCCCGCCGGGCATGCAGGCGCGCGACGTGTTCGCCGGCGACTACCGTCCCCGCGAGGCGGTCTTCGCCGCGCGCGACCGGTGCGACGAGACGGTCGACCGCATCCGCAGCGTCCGCACCGACCGCTACCTCTACATTCGGAACTTCCTGCCGAAGCGCCCGCACCTGCAGCCGAACGCCTACAAGGACAAGAAGGCTATCCTGGTCGCGCTGCGCGGCGCCCACGCCGCCGGCGGGCTGCCGGAGGTGGCGGAGAGGGTTCTGTTCGCCCCCGAGCGGCCGGCGGAGGAACTCTACGAGTACGGCCGCGATCCGTGGCAGACCGTCAACCTCGCGCCCGATCCGTCGCACCGCGCCGCACTGGAAGATTTGCGCGCGCGGCTCGATCGCTGGATGGCCGAGACCCGCGACGCGGGGCCGGAGTCCGAGGCGATGTACGACAGCGACATGGCCGAGTATCTCAAGCGTCCGAACCCGGACGTCGAACGGAACATCGCGCTGATGAAACGGTGGGCCGCCGAAGGCAGGTGAGCGTGCCGGCGGGGGAGAGCGGGCCGCCGCGTCGGGTGTTGCTCACCGGTGCGTCGGGGTACATCGGCGGTCGCCTGCTCGGGCGGCTGGAACGCATGGGCGTCCGGGTGCGGTGCCTTGCGCGCCGGCCGGAGTTCGTCCGACCCAGGGCCGGCCCGGACACGGAGGTCGTCGCCGGAGACGTTCTTGATCCCGCCAGTCTTCGCGCGGCGATGGACGGGGCGGACACGGCGTACTATCTGGTCCACGCGCTCGCCGAACCGCGCGGCTTCGAGCGGCTCGAACGCGAGGGGGCCTCGAACTTCGCGGCCGCCGCGGCGGACTCCGGGGTGCGGCGGATCGTGTATCTCGGGGCGCTCGGCGACGAACGGGACGGCCTGTCCGCCCACCTGCAAAGCCGACAGGAGGGCGGACGCGTCCTGGCCTCCGGCTCGGTTCCGGTCGTCGAGTTCCGCGCCTCGATCATTCTCGGCTCCGGCAGCCTGTCCTTCGAGATGATCCGCGCGCTGGTGGAACGCCTGCCTGTCATGATCACGCCCCGGTGGGTCTCCGTGCCGGCGCAGCCGATCGGCGTCGGCGACGTTCTCCGCTACCTCGTCGCCGCGCTCGAGTTCGCCGCGCCGGGGCACTCGGTCTTCGTGATCGGCGGAGCGGACCGGATGAGCTATGGCGACCTGATGCGGGAGTATGCGCGGCAGCGGAGGCTGCGGCGCCTGCTCATGCCGGTTCCGGTGCTCACGCCGCGTCTGTCGAGCTTGTGGCTGGGCCTGGTCACGCCGGTGTACGCGCGCATCGGACGCAAGCTGATCGACGGCCTGCGCTATCCGACCGTCGTCCGCGACGCCGCCGCGCTGCGAGCGTTCGACATCCGCCCGATCGGGGCCGCGCAGGCGATGGCCGACGCGCTCCGCAACGAGGACGAGGAGACGGCGG
>CALGWX010000128.1 GCA_937936215.1 uncultured Burkholderiaceae bacterium
ATGGAGGCGGGGGTCGGAATCGAACCGGCGTCCACGGATTTGCAGTCCGCTGCATGGCCACTCTGCCACCCCGCCATGAACCTGCGGCGCATTGTAGCGGCGCAGGTGAGCGCATAAAAAAAGGGGAAACGGCACGCTTCCCCTTGCAGGTTTGGAGCGGGAAACGAGTCTCGAACTCGCGACCTCAACCTTGGCAAGGTTGCGCTCTACCAACTGAGCTATTCCCGCGCAGGCGCGGATTATATCGGCGAGCCGTGGCCTGTCAAAAACGCTCAGCTGCCGCCGCTGTTCAGGTGCGGCCAGGCCAGGCGCAAGTAATAGAACATCGAGTACAGCGTCAGCGCGGCGGCGATATAGATCAGCGCCGTGCCGATGGCCGCCACCGGGATGCCGAACAGCGGGTCGTGGTACAGCAGCACCGGGATCGCGACCATCTGCATGATTGTCTTGAGCTTGCCGAGCCAGTTGACGGCCACGCTGGCCGAAGCGCCGACGATCGCCATCCACTCGCGCAGCGCCGACACGGTGATCTCGCGGCCGATGATCACCAGCGCCACGAACTCGTCGATGCGGCCGAGCGCCAGCAGCACCACCAGCGCCGCGCAGACCATCAGCTTGTCGGCCACCGGGTCGAGGAAGGCGCCCAGCGGCGTGGCCATCTGGTACTTGCGGGCGAGATAGCCGTCGAAGGCGTCGGTGATCGCCGCCAGCGTGAACAGCGCACAGGCCGTCAAGTTCTTCCAGTGCGGCGGCAGCACGCCCTCGGGCAGGTAGAAGACGCCGATGACCATCGGGATCATCACAATCCGCGCCCACGTCAGGAGCATCGGCACATTGATCGGCATGTTCTTCTTCAGCCTGGCTGCCCGTGCAGTTGCGCGTAGATGCGCTCGGCGAGCTTACGGGAAACGCCATCGACCCGCGCGATGTCCTCGACCGACGCCGCCATCAGCCCGCGCAGGCCGCCGAAGCGGGCCAGCAGGCGCTGCCGCCGCTTCGGGCCGATGCCCTCCATGTCCTCCAGCTGCGAGGTCTGGCGCGGCCTGGCGCGCCGTGCGCGCATGCCGGTGATGGCGAAGCGGTGCGCTTCGTCGCGAATCTGCGCAATCAGCAGCAGCGCCTGCGAGTCGCGGCCGAGGCGCATCGGCGAGCGGCCGTCGGCGAACACGAGCTCCTCGAGGCCGACCTTGCGCTCGGGGCCCTTGGCCACGCCGACCAGGATGCCGGCATCGAGCCCAAGTTCCTCGAAGACCTGGCGCGCCACTTCGACCTGGCCGGCGCCCCCATCGATCAGCACCAGCGACGGCGCCACGCCCTCCCCGCTCGCCACGCGTTGGTAGCGGCGCGTCAGCGCCTGCCGCATCGCGGCGTAGTCGTCGCCCGGCGCGACGTCGTCGATGTTGTAGCGCCGGTACTCGGCCGGCTGCATCGCGTGGTCGTGATAGACGACACAGGCGGCCTGCGTGGCCTCGCCCATCGTGTGGCTGACGTCGAAGCACTCGACGCGCAGCCGCGCCGGGTCGCCGTCGGGCGCCGCCAGTCCCAGCGCGTCGATTAGCGCCTGCGTGCGCGCCTGCTGCGAGCCGTCGTCGGCCAGCCGGCGCGCCAGCGCGAGCCGCGCGTTCGCCTCGGCCATCTCGAGCCAGCGCCGGCGCTGGCCCTGCGAATGGCGCAGCACGAGTAGCTTCTCGCCGGCGGGGCGGATCGGCGCGATCTCGTCGGCGTCGAGGTCGGCATTGACGATCAGCACCGGCGGCGCCGAAAGGTCGGCGTAGTGCTGCGACACGAAGGCTTCCAGCACCTCTGACGCGTCGGCTTCCTCGGCGAGGCGGGTCGGAAAGTACGGCCGGTCGCCGAGGTGGCGGCCGCCGCGCACCATCGCCAGGTTGACGCAGGCCTGCCCCCGCTCGATCGCCACCGCGATGACGTCGGCGTCGGTGTCGCCGCCGGTGGTCTGCACCGCCTGCTGGTGCAGCACCCGCGACAGGCTGCCGAGCTGGTCGCGCACCGCCGCCGCCTCCTCGAAGCGAAGCTCGGCGGCAAGATGCTGCATCCTCGACTCCAGTTCGGCCGTCACTTCCGCCGTCTGCCCGCGCAGGAAGCGCACGGCGCGATCGACGTCGGCCGCATAGGCCGCGGCATCGATCAGGCCGACGCAGGGCGCGCTACAGCGGCCGATCTGGTGCAGCAGGCAGGGCCGCGAGCGGTTGGCGAAGACCGTGTCCTCGCAGGTTCGCAGGCGGAACACCTTCTGCAGCACGCGGATGCTGTCCTTCACCGCCCAGGCGTTCGGATACGGGCCGAAGTAGCGCGCGCGCCGGTCCGGTGCGCCGCGGAAGTAGGCGATGCGCGGAAATTCGTGCGCGGTGAACTTCAGGTACGGATACGACTTGTCGTCGCGGAACAGGATGTTGTAGCGCGGCGCCAGCTGCTTGATGAGGTTGTTCTCGAGCAGCAGCGCCTCGGCCTCAGAGCGCGTGACGGTGGTGTCGATCGCCGCCACCCGCGCCAGCATGTGCGCCGTGCGCGGCCCCACGCCCTTGTTGAAATAGGACGCGACCCGCTTCTTCAGGTCGCGCGCCTTGCCGACGTACAGCACCTGGCCGGCGGCATCGAGCATCCGGTAGACGCCGGGCAGGTGCGGCAGCGCATCGACGATCGGGCGCGGGTCGAACGCGGGCGCGCACGCGCTGGGGCTGGGCGAGGAAGGCATGTCGGGTCGACCGCCAGGCCCGCTCTATACTTGCAGGCTTTTCAAAGACTTGTCGCGGCTCGACCGATTGTAAGTGCGGCCGGCCGCGCTGCCACCAGGACCCCTCCCATGGCCAAGATCCTCGCCACCGAAATCCGCGCCGGCAACCTGATCGAACTCGACAAGCGCATTTGGCGCGTGCTCAAGTCCTACCACGTGCACGTCGGCGGCCGCGGCGGCGCCTACATGCAGATCGAGATCAAGGACGTCGAAAGCGGACAGAAGCGCAACGAGCGCCTGTCCACCGACGAGCGCGTCGAGCGCCCCTTCATCGACCGCCGCACGATGACCTACTCGTACCACGACGGCTCGAACTACGTCTTCATGGACAACGAGACCTTCGAGCAGATCTCGCTCGGCGCCGATTTCCTCGAAGGCCAGGCCGAGTACCTGCTGCCGAACATGGAGGTCGAGATTAACTTCCACAACGAGCGGCCGATCGGCATCCAGCTGCCCACCACGGTGGTGCTGGAAGTGGTGGAGACCGAGCCGGGCATCAAGAACGCCACCGCCACCACCTCGTTCAAGCCAGCCAAGCTCGAAACCGGCCTCGTCGTGCAGGTGCCGCCCTTCGTGAACGCCGGCGAGAAGATCCGCGTCAGCACCGACGACGGCTCCTACGTCGAGCGCGCGTAAGGGGCTGGACCCGGTCCCGCCGCAGGGCCTCGCGCTTGGCCGCGACGAGCGAGCCTGACACCATGACTGCCGCCGCCGTGCCGCCGCTGGCGCTCGCCGGCGTGCGCGTCGTCGAGATGGGCCAGCTCATCGCCGGCCCGTTCGCCGGCAAGATGCTCGCCGAGTTCGGCGCCGACGTGATCAAGGTCGAGCCGCCCGGCGAGGGCGACCCGCTGCGCAAGTGGCGGTTGCTGAAGGACGGCACCAGCGTATGGTGGCAGGTGCAGTCGCGCAACAAGCGCTCGATCGCGCTCGACCTGCGCAGCGCCGAGGGTCAGGACGTGGCCCGGCGCCTGGTCGCTGAGGCCGACGTACTGATCGAGAACTTCCGCCCGGGTACCCTCGAAGGCTGGGGCCTGGGCTGGGAGCAGCTTTCGGCGCTGAACCCCGGCCTGGTGATGCTGCGCATCTCCGGCTACGGCCAGACCGGCCCGTATCGCGACCAGCCGGGCTTTGGCGTCATCGGCGAGGCGATGGGCGGGCTGCGCTACCTCACCGGAGAGCCGGGACGCGTTCCGGTGCGGGTGGGGGTATCCATCGGTGACACGCTGGCCGCGCTGCATGGCGTGATCGGCGTGCTGCTGGCGCTTTATCACCGCAAGGTCAATGGCGGCGCTGGCCAGGTGATCGACGTGGCGCTGTACGAGTCGGTGTTCAACGTAATGGAGAGCCTGATTCCGGAGTACAGCGTCTTCGGCGTCGTGCGCGAGCCCAGTGGCAGCAGCATGCCGGGCATCGCGCCGACCAATGCCTATCGCTGCCGCGACGGCTACGCCTTGATCGCCGGCAACGGCGACAGCATCTTCAAGCGTCTGATGGAGGCGATCGGGCGCAAGGACCTGGCCGACGCGCCCGATCTAGCCAACAACGTTGGCCGGGTGGCGCGCGTGGCCGAGATCGACACCGCCATCGAAGCGTGGACCTCGACGCGGTCGGTCGCCGAGGTGCTGGCGGCGATGGCCGCCGCGCGCGTGCCCGCCGGCCGCGTGTACACCGCGAAGGACATCGCCGAGGACCCGCACTACCGCGCCCGCGACATGATCCTGACGCAGGTGACCCGCGATGGCTGGAGCCTCGAGGTTCCGGGCGTGGTGCCGAAGCTATCCGCCACGCCGGGCCGGCTTCGCACCGCCGCGCCGCGGCTGGGCGAGGACACGGACGCCGTCCTGCGCGAGCTGGGGTTCGACGACGCGGCCATCGCCGCCCTGCGCGCCAAGGGCGTGCTCGGCTGACCGGTGGCCTCGCACGGCGGCGCCCCTGGCGGCTGCCGCCACGACCACCACGACCCGCCGCCACGACCATCGTGTCGATCCGCCGGCCGGTGCCGCGCTCGATCGCATGGCCTCGTCCAGCCGCGCTGCGGAGCGAGCCTTCGCCGCCGCGACCACTGCGTCCATGCGCCAGCCGGCACCACGCGCGCTCACGGCACTTCTGCCCGCTGCGTTGACCCCGCCGTCGTCGCCGCCGCAACAGCTTGAGGAGGCCGGCCGCAGGGTCGGCTTGGCCGCCTCAACTGCGATTGCGCCGTCAGCCGAGCGCGACCACCTCTTGCCGCGCCGCCAGGTAGGTCGGAACGCCCAGGAGCTGCTGCAGCGAAGGCGCCTCCCCGCGCGGCATCACGCGCGCCAGCCGCGCCGCGAAGGCGCGGCTGCGCCGCCAGCGGATGCCGGGAAGCAGTTCATCAGCCGCCGCCGCGTCGTTGCAGGCGATCACGAAATCGCAGCCCGCGTCGAGCG
>CALGWX010000129.1 GCA_937936215.1 uncultured Burkholderiaceae bacterium
CGGCCCGGCCGAGTACTTCTCGCTGATGGTGCTGGGCCTGATCGGCGCCGTGGTGCTCGCCGCTGGCAGCCTGATCAAGGCGATCGCGATGATCCTGCTCGGGCTGCTGCTGGGGCTGGTGGGCACCGACGTGAACTCCGGCGTGGTGCGCTTCGCCTTCGACGTGCCGGAGCTTGCCGACGGCATCGGCTTCGTGGCGGTGGCGATGGGAGTGTTCGCCCTCGCTGAAATCGCGGCCAACGTCGAGAAGCGCGAGAAGCGGGAGGTCTTCACCGACCGGGTCAGGCACCTGCTGCCGACGCGGCAGGACGTCAAGCAGGCGGCCCCCGCGATCGCGCGCGGCACGCTGCTCGGCTCGTTCCTCGGCATCCTGCCCGGCGGCGGCGCGCTGCTCGCCTCTTTTGCCTCCTACACACTGGAGAAGAAGCTCGCCGGCGCTAAGGCCGATCCGCCGTTCGGACAGGGCAACATCCGCGGCGTGGCCGGACCGGAAAGTGCCAACAACGCCGGCGCGCAGACCAGCTTCATCCCGATGCTCACGCTCGGCATCCCGCCCAACGCGGTGATGGCGCTGATGATCGGCGCGATGACGATCCACAACATCCAGCCCGGGCCGCAGGTGATGTCGAGCAACCCGGCGCTGTTCTGGGGCCTGATCGCCAGCATGTGGGTCGGCAACCTGATGCTGGTGATCCTGAACCTGCCGCTGATCGGCATCTGGGTGCAGCTGCTGAAGGTGCCGTACAAGTGGCTGTATCCGGCGATCATCGTGTTCTGCTGCATCGGTGCCTACTCGATCAACAACAACCCGTTCGACGTCTACGTCACCGCCGTCTTCGGCGCCATCGGTTACCTGTTCTACAAGCTCGGCTGCGAGCCGGCGCCGCTGATCCTCGGCTTCATCCTCGGCCCGATGATGGAGGAGAACCTGCGCCGCGCCCTGCTGCTGTCGCGCGGCGACCCGACCGTGTTCTTCACCCGGCCACTGTCGGCCACGCTGCTGGCGCTGGCGGCGATCCTCGTCGTGCTGGTGGCGCTGCCGGCGATCAAGCGCCGGCGCGAGGCGGCGTTCCACGAGACCGACTGATCCGCCGGCCCACGAAACCCGGCCGAAGCCGGGCTTTTTCACGACCGCCGCCGTTGCGGCGGCCGTTTCGGGGGACGTTGCGGCGCTGGCCTTGCGCCGATCAATGCGCGCGCGGCGCGCTCGCCGTGGCGGCCAGCGTCGTCGCCGGCCGCTCGCCGATCACCTCGGCCACCGGCAGCACGACGACCCGGCTGGCAGCAGTCTGGCACGCGTATTCATCGCTGAAGTGCACCTTCGCCATTACCAGCGTGGCGCCGACGAACCCGGCCATCGCGGCACTGACCAGGCGGACGGTCTTGGACGTTGCGTACATGGTGGGCTCCTTCGCTCCGGGTTCCTCGGCGGCCGGTGTGGCCTGCCGATGCATCGCACTGTAGGTTGGCGGGGCAGGCGCCGCGAGCGGATTGCGACCAAGCGCGCAAATCGCGGCGCGAACTGCAAGGCCCTGCTTTGTCGCCGGCTGGCACAATCCGCCGCTCGCACCGTCCCGGTGGCGTTTCATCGCGGCGGGGCGCATTTCGTCGCACTTTCGCGCCCTCGTCAGCGGCGAACGCGCTTTTCCATCGAGGCGCTGGCCGCAGTCAGGCACCACGAGGCACCTTGGCCATGAACTTCGACTGGACCAACCCCTATCCCACCACGCGGCGGCCGGTGTTCGCGCGCAACGTCGTCGCCACCAGCCAGCCGCTGGCGGCGCAGGCGGGGCTGGCCACGATCGCGCGCGGCGGCAACGCGGTCGATGCGGCGGTCGCGGCGGCGGCGGTGATCGCGCTCACGGAACCGTGCAGCAACGGCCTCGGCTCGGACAACTTCGCCATCGTCTGGGACAGCCACGCGCTGCACGGCATGAATTCCAGCGGCATTTCGCCGGCGGCGTGGAGCCTCGACTACTTCCGCCGCCGCTACGGCGACGATCCCGGCAAGCGGCCGCTGCGCGGCTGGGACACGGTGACCACCCCCGGCGCGGTGGCTGGCTGGGCGCTGCTGCACGGCCGCTTCGGCAAGCTGCCTTTCGCCGACGTGCTGGCCCCCGCGATCGACTACGCCGAGCGCGGCTTCGCCGTCAGCGCCGTGGTGCAGGAGAAGTGGGCCGCGGGCGCGCCGCTGCTCAAGGACGAGCACGGCTTCGCCGAGCACTTCCTGCCTCGCGGGCGAGTGCCCGCCATCGGCGAGCACTTCGTGCTGCCAGGGGCAGCGCGCACGCTGAAGCTGCTCGCCAACGAGGGCGCCGAGGCGTTCTATCGCGGCGCGATCGCGGCGGCGATCGCCGAGCACGCGCGCGAGCACGGCGGCGCGATGACGATGGCCGATCTCGCCGCCTACTGGGACTTCGCGCAGGCGCACGGCTGGGTCGGCACGATCAGCCAGGAGTTTGCCGGCCGCGACGGCCACGCCTACCAGTTGCACGAGATCCCGCCCAACGGCCAGGGCATCGCCGCGCTGTCCTGCCTGGGCATCCTGCGCCACACGCGGCTGGCCGACTGCCCGCTCGACTCGGCGGACTGGCACCACACGGTCATCGAGGCGATGAAACTGGCGTTCGCCGACACGTACGCCTTTGTTGCCGACCCGCGCGCGATGCGGGTGACCCCCAGCCAGCTGCTCGACGACGACTACCTGAAGTCGCGCGCGCGGCGGATCGACATGGCCCGCGCGCAGCCCTTCGCCGCCGGCACGCCGCCGAAGGGCGGCACGATCTACCTGGCCGCCGCCGACGCCGGCGGCATGATGGTGAGCTTCATCCAGAGCAACTACATGGGCTTCGGCTCCGGCATCGTGATCCCCGGCTGGGGCATCTCGCTGCAGAACCGCGGCGCCGGCTTCTCCCTCGACCCCGGCAGCGCCAACGTGGTGGCGCCGCACAAGCGGCCTTTTCACACCATCATCCCCGCCTTCCTGATACGCGAGGGCAGGCCGCAGATGAGCTTCGGCGTGATGGGCGGCAACATGCAGCCCCAGGGACACGTGCAGACGCTCACGCGCATGCTGCTCGCCGCGCAGCAGCCGCAGGCGGCGTGCGACGCGCCGCGCTGGAAGTGGGACTCGGGGCTGAAGGTGGACATCGAGCCGCAGATGCCCGTCGCGGTGCGCGACGAGCTGGCGCGGCGCGGGCACGAGATCGCCCGCGTCGAGGACAGCTACATGGACTTCGGCAGTGGGCAGTTCATCTGGCGGCTGGGCGACCCGGCGGTCGACGGTTACGTCGCCGCGAGCGACTCTCGCCGCGACGGCCTGGCGGCCGGGTTCTGAGTCGCGGCGCGAAGGCCACGAACATCAGGTCGAACGGGGAGCAAGCAAAGATGACTGTCTGTCCGATCGCGATCGTCGCCGGCTGCAGGAAGTGCCCGGCATTTGCCGTCTGCCCGCTGAAGACGTTGCTTGGCGACCAGGCCAGCACCCGCGCCGACGCCGACGCCGCACCGCCTGAGACGGCGAAGCGAAGACCCGCCCAATCGAAGTCGCGCAAGGCCGGCGGCTGACGCACCGTCGGGCCATGGCGCTCGACCGCGGCGCTGCGGGCGTAGCTCCTCGTGCCCGCAGCACCAATGCGGCTGCCCTGCACGCCGGCGCTAGGCGCCGATCTCGCTCGGGCCGTAGTGGGCCTGTTCCGACCGGACGTCGGCGCGGCTGCGCGTCGGCTCGGCCGCGTCCACGACCTCCACCGGGTGCCCCTTGCCGAAGGTCGGCAGCCGCTGCAGCGCCTCGGCGCGCACTTCCTGCACGCTGTGCTTGCTGTGCAGCGACTCGATCCACTGCCGCGATTCATCGTGGCCGGCGTCGGCCCAGGCGGCGAACGGCGCCAGGGCGAAGGCAGCGATGGGCAGGGCAAGCAGTCGTTTCGTTTTCATCGGCATCTCCAGATGGGGAACGTGGAGGGACGGAAGCGCTCGCTGCCCGAAGGCAGTCCGAGCGCAGAGATCGGCGCGGAGTTCCTCGCCGCGCGGGCCACTTCGGGCCGATGCGGAGGGGGCAATCACCGAGTTCGGTGAGCTGGCTGCTGGGCGCCATGCAGGCGCATCGTTTACCGGCGACGGTTCGCAATGCCGATCCAGCGCGGCCGCCGCGCGCTGCGCGCCGCCGAGAGCGGCTGCTGCCTGCGGCGCGCCGTAATATCGGAGCTCGTCCGATCGGAGTCCTTGAACAATGACCACGCAGAAGACCTACGAGCCCGTCGCCCCGCATCGCGTCGCCTTCCTTGGGCTGGGCGTGATGGGCTTTCCGATGGCCGGCCACCTGGCGCGCGCCGGCCACCATGTGGCCGTCTACAACCGCACGTTGAAGAAGGCCGAGCGCTGGGCCGAGGAATACGGCGGCCGCATCGCCGCCACGCCTCGCCAGGCCGCCGAGGGCGCACAGATCGTGTTCGCCTGCGTCGGCAACGATGATGACCTGCGCAGCGTCGTGCTCGGCCCGGAGGGCGCGTTTGCCGGCATGGGCCAGGACGCGATCTTCTTCGACAACACCACCGCCTCGGCCAAGGTGGCGCGCGAGCTGCACGCCGCCGCCCGCGAGCGCGGACTGCACTTCGTCGACGCGCCGGTGTCCGGCGGCCAGGCCGGCGCGGTCAACGGGACGCTCACCGTGATGTGCGGCGGCGACGCCGAGCCCTTCGCGCGCGCGCAGCCGGTGGCGATGGCCTTCGCGCGCGCGGTGACGCTGGTGGGGCCGAGCGGCTCGGGGCAACTGGCCAAGATGGTCAACCAGATCACCATCGCCGGCCTGCTGCAGGGGCTTTCCGAGGGCATCAACTTCGGGCTGGCCGCGGGCCTCGATATGAAGCTCGTCCTTCAGGTCATCGGCAAGGGCGCGGCGCAGAGCTGGCAGATGGACAACCGCGGCCCGACGATGATCGAGGACAAGTTCGACTTCGGCTTCGCGGTGGACTGGATGCGCAAGGACCTCGGCCTGTGCCTGGACGAGGCGCGCCGCAACGGCGCGGCGCTGCCCGTGGCGGCGCTGGTGGACCAGTTCTACGCCGACATCCAGGCGATGGGCGGCAATCGTTGGGACACGTCAAGCCTGATCCGGCGCCTGCGCCATCGCCAGCGGTGATCGGCAGCGGCCGCGAAGCGGCGCTCGCCGCCGGCGCGGGCGGACACCGCGCCTGAGCCCCGACGCCGATGAACGTCGAAGCGCTGTCGCGTTCGCTCGACGGGCTGCGGCCGACGCTGCTGAAGATCGCCCGGCTGCAGCTGCGCAACGACACCTGGGCCGAGGACGTGGTCTCGGAGACGGTCCTCGCGGCGCTCGAAGGCGCGGCCGGCTTCGCCGGCAACTCGCAGCTGAAGACCTGGGTGGTCGGCATCCTGAAGCACAAGATCG
>CALGWX010000130.1 GCA_937936215.1 uncultured Burkholderiaceae bacterium
CGTGACCCTCAACGTCCGCCACAACCTGGCCGCGGCCGCCGGCCAACCGCCGCTGCTGCTGCTGCACGGCTTTCCGCAGACGCACGCGATGTGGCACAAGGCCGCGCCGCGTCTTGCCGGCCGCTTTGCGCTGGTGCTGCCCGATCTGCGCGGCTACGGCGATTCGGACAAGCCGGCCAGCGGCGCCCCGCACGCGGCCTACAGCAAGCGGGCAATGGCCGCTGATCTGGTGGCGCTGATGCGCGCGCTGGGCTTCGAGCGCTTTGGTGTCTGCGGCCACGACCGCGGCGGCCGGGTCGCCCATCGCATGGCACTCGATCACCCGCAGGCGGTGACGCAGCTGATGCTGCTCGACATCTCGCCGACGCTGACGATGTACGAGCGCACCGACATGGCGTTCGCCCGCGCCTACTACCACTGGTTCTTCCTCATCCAGCCCGAGCCGCTGCCGGAGCGGCTGATCGGCGCCGACCCGGGCTTTTACCTGCGCGCCAAGCTCGGCGGCTGGGGCAGCCACGGGCTGGAGATCTTCGATCCTCGCGCGCTGGCCGAGTACGAGCGCTGCATGCGGGAGCCGGCGACGATCCACGCCATGTGCGAGGACTACCGCGCCGCGGCGTCGATCGACCTCGAGCATGACCGCGCCGACGCGCAGGCGCGGATCGCCTGCCCGCTGCGGGTGCTGTGGGGCGAGCGCGGCGTCGTGCACCGGCTGTTCACGCCGCTGGCGGACTGGCAGGCCAAGGCGGCCGTCTCGGTCAGCGGCCGCGCGACACCCGGCGGCCACTACATCGCCGAGGAAACGCCCGAGCTGCTGGTCGAGGAGATGCTGGCGTTCTTCGCGCCGCGCTGAGAGGCGCCTTCAGGCCGCCTGCGCCAGGCGCGGCGGCGTCGAGTGCAGCCGCAGTTCCTGCAGGTGCAGCCAGAAGTCGGTCTGCGCCGGGTCGCGCAGGTGAACGACGCGCAGGTGCGCCACCGCCGGGTGGCTGAACGCGCGCTGCACGTGTGGCGTCCAGGCCAGGTGCAGGAAGCTCGCCCGCACGTCGGCCAGACGCGGCGCGTGCAGCGGCGGCTGCTGGCCGCGAAGTCCGCGCCACCAGGCGCCGAGCACGGCGAGCGGCGAGAAGTGCAGCCAAACGGCGGTGTCGGCCGCCCGCAGCACATGCTCCGGGCAGGCGCCGACGCGCGTAGTGGCGACCCAGCCGGATTCGACGGCCTCCGGCGCGATCTCGCTTGCGCCGACGCAGGGCAACTGCAGGCGCTGGGCGAGGCGGCTTGCCGCCCAGCGCCCCCAGGCGCTGCCGAATTCGCCCGGCTGGGCCAGGATCACGACGCGGCGCATGTGTCGCAGAAGGGTCTCGCGGCCCTGTGCGGGAGGCGCACGAGTGAGTGATTGCTTACCAGGAAAGTATCTCCGCGCGAAGCCTGAGCAGCAACGGCTCAACGCAAGCCGCGCGACGTTCGTTGCGGGCGGACAACGCCCAAAACGCGCGAGGGCGAGGCAGCAGCGGCGCCTAGGGCTCGTTGGTTTGCGCGTTGCCGCGCAAGGTGCCCAACGTCGCGGACGGCGAAATGACCTCGGGGTCGATGCGAAGTTCGATCAAGGCCGGCAGGCGCTGCTCCCGCGTGTACGCGAGCGCCTTGGGTAGCGCAGCGTCGAACTGCGCGTTCGTCTCGACCGCGCAGCCAAAGCCGCCGAAGGACTGTGCGAGCAGGTCGAAGCGCGGGTTCGCGAGTTCAGTGCCGATGACCCGTGCCGGGTGGTGCCGCTCCTGGTGCATGCGGATCGTGCCGTACATGCCGTTGTTGAACACCAGCACCAGAACGCCGGCGCGGTACATCGCTGCCGTGGCCAGCTCCTGCCCCGTCATCAGGAAGTCGCCGTCGCCCGCAAACGTCACCACGGTGCGCTCGGGTGCCAGCAGCTTGGCGGAGACCCCCGCGGGCACGCCGTAGCCCATGCTGCCCGCGGTGGGGGCCAGCTGCGTGCGAAAGCCCCCGTAGCGCCAGTAGCGGTGCGCCCAGGTGGCGAAATTGCCCGCGCCGTTGGTGACGACGGTGTCGGCGGGCGTGGCCTCCTGCAGTGACCGCACCACCTGGCGCAGGTCCAGCCGCGGCGGCGAGCCGGCGTACGCGGGCGCGGAGGCCTGCCACGCCTCGTACTCGGCGCGCGCCTCGCGCACGGTGCCGGCCCACGGCGGCGATGCGATCGGCGCCATCGCGGCCAGCCGCGCGGCGATCTGCGGCATGCCGCTGGCGATCATCAGCTGCGCCTGGTAGACGCGGCCGAGTTCCTCTGCGCCCTGGTGGACGTGCACCAACGCCTGCCGCGGCCGCGGCACGGCGAGCAGCGAGTAGCCGCCGGTGGTCATCTCGCCCAGCCGCGGGCCGACGGCGAGGAGCAGGTCGGCGTCGCGGACCCGCTGCGCGAGCTTCGGGTTGATGGCGATGCCGACGTCGCCGACGTAGTTGGGATGCCGGTTGTCGAGCAGGTCTTGGCGGCGGAACACACACGCCACGGGCAGATGGTTGGCCTGCGCGAAGCGGCGGATGTCGTCGCAGGCGGCGGGCGTCCAGCCCGAGCCGCCGAGCAGGAGCAAGGGCGCCCGCGCCTTGGCCAGAAGCTCGCGCAGGGCGGCGATCTGCGCGTCGCTCGGCGCCGATTGCACCGGCTGGTGGCGCAATGCGTCCGCCACCTCAACAGACTGTTCGAGCATATCCTCCGGCAGCGCCAGCACCACGGGCCCTGGACGGCCGCTCGTGGCCACCTGGAAGGCGTGGGCGACGAACTCGGGGATGCGGTCGGCCCGGTCGATCTGCGCCACCCACTTCGCCATCTGGCCGTACATGCGCCGGTAATCGATCTCCTGGAACGCCTCGCGCTCGGCGAAGTCGCTGCCCACCTGACCGATGAAAAGCAGCAGCGGCGAGGAGTCCTGGAACGCCGTGTGCACGCCGATCGAGGCGTTGGTGGCGCCGGGCCCGCGGGTCACGAAGGCCACGCCGGGGCGGCCGGTCAGCTTGGCGTACGCGTCGGCCATGAACGTCGAGCCGGACTCGTGCCGGTTGACGATCAGGCGGATGCCCGGCGCGTCGTACAGCGCGTCGAGCACGGCGAGATAGCTCTCCCCGGGCACGCAGAAGATGTGGTCGACACCCTGGACCAGGAGTTGGTCGACCAGGATGCGAGCGGCAGTGCGGCTCATGCAGCGGTCTCCAGGGGTGCCGCGATGTCGCGTCAGGTTCCGCGGCGCGGCGGCAGATACAGGTCCTGCCGATAGGTCCGCACCAGGTGCGGCCCGAAGATCACCAGCGCCGAGAAGAGCATGCCGCTGGCCAGCGCCTCCCCCCACGCCAGCAGCAGCGCATAGGCGAGCTGATCGACGCTTGCTGCCGCTGGACGGGCCAGCCACGCGAACACCAGCAGCAGCGCGCTGGTGGCCGCGGTGGTGGCGAGCGTCACGAACATGCCGTTGCCGATGATGAAGATGAACAGGTTCCTGGGCAGCCGCTGCTCCAGTTGCCGTTGCAACGCGCTGGCCAGAGAGGAGGGCAGCACGGCCAGCAGCAGCCCCGTCAGCCCGAAATTGATCCAGCTGCCGCCGACCACGGCGGTGTGCACTGCCACCGCCGCCAGCAGGCCGAGCCTGGCCCAGTCGCGCCCGAATAGCAGTGCATAGAAAGCGGCACCGAGCAGCCCGAAGGCGGCGCCGTCGACCGCGCGCGCCTGCACCGTCCACAGCCACGACATCAGCACGATGCCGGCCAGCCACAGGTGTTGCTGCGCCCCGTCGAGGGCGGAACCCGCGCGGACGCGCCGCAACGACTGCCACACCAGCGGCGCCAGCAGCGCCCAGCCGAGCAGGGCCCAGAGGGTCGGCAGCGAAAACGTGAGGAGGCGCACAGGGAGGCGGCGGCGGTGAAACGACGCCCCGAATGTAGCGCCGTCGCGCCGCGACGGGCAGCGCGGTAAGCTGCACCCACACCACACGGGTAGGGCGATGGCACCAGGCAGCGGCAAGCGTGAGGCAGGAATCGACCTGCGCGAGACGGAGCGCCTGATCGACGCGCTGGAGCAGGACCTGGCGCGCGTCAAGAGCGGCGAAGCCGATGTGGACCGGCTGCGCGCCGACGTCGAGCGGCTGCGCACGGCGCTGGCCTCCGAGCCGCCGCACGAGGAGCTGCACGGCGGGCTGGCGGGCCTGCGCGAGCGGCTGCACGCCGTCAGCGACGAGCTGCTGGCCGACGCCGTCAAGGCCGGCGACTACATCGCCCGCATCGGCCGGCTGCTCGGCATGTGACGGCTGCCGCCTGACGCCCGGCGCTCGCGCCGGGCCTCCTGCTTACTGCCGCGAGAGGGAATCGACATGCAATACGTTCGCGTGGGCCAGTCGGGGCTCGCCGTGTCGCGCTTTGCGCTCGGCATGATGACCTACGGCACGCCGCAGTGGCGGCCGTGGGTGCTCGACGAGGAAGCGGCGCGGCCGCTGGTGCGGGCCGCCGTCGAGGCGGGCATCAACTTCTTCGACACCGCCGACATGTATTCGGCCGGCGCCTCCGAGGAGATCACCGGCCGGCTGGTGCGCGAATTCTGCCGCCGCGACGAGGCGGTGATCGCGACCAAGGTGTTCTTCCCAGTCGACATCGCGTTCAAGGGCGGCAACGCCGCCGGGCCGGCGATCAAACCGGCGCCGATCGCAAGTGGCCTGTCGCGCAAGCGCATCTTTGCCGCGATCGATGCCAGCCTCAAAAGGCTCGGCACCGATTACGTGGACCTGTACCAGATCCATCGCTTCAACCCGGCCACGCCGGTGGAGGAGACGATGGAGGCGCTGCACGATGTCGTCAAAAGTGGCAAGGCGCGCTACATCGGCGCCTCTAGCATGTATGCGTGGCAGTTCGCCACCCTGCAGCACGTGGCGCAGCGGCACGGCTGGACCCGCTTCATCGCGATGCAGAACCATTACAACCTCGTCTACCGCGAGGAAGAGCGGGAGATGAACGCGTACTGCCGCGCCACCGGCGTCGGGCTGCTGCCTTGGAGCCCGCCGGCGCGCGGCTTCCTGGCCGGCAGCCGCAAGCGTGGCGAGGGCGGGGCCGCCGACCAGGCGCAGGGCGCCACCTCGCGGGCGGCGACCGACGACATCGCGCAGAAGTTTTACTACCGCGACGCCGACTTCGCCGTGGTCGAGGCCGTCACCGCGCTGGCCAAGGAAAGAGGCGTGGCCAACGCGACGATCTCCTACGCCTGGCTGCTGCGCCAGGAAGGCGTTTGCAGCCCGATCATCGGCATCAGCAAGCCGGGCCAGCTCGAACAGGCGCTGGCCGCGCTGGAACTGCGGTTGAGCGCCGACGAGCTTTCGCGCCTGACGGCGCCGTACCAGCCGCATCCGGTGATCGGCCACAGCTGATTGGCCGCTTGTCCGGCCCGCGGTGGCGGCGGGCGGCGACCGTCACCGGATCGCGGCGAGGCGGGTCAAGCTGCATGCAATACCGCCGTTGCGCGATGGTCTTGCCTGCCGTTGCGGTGCGCAGGCCCATGGAAAACCCTCGCGCCGACTTGCCCTACCGCCATGGAATGGACGACGCCCTTTCCGGAGCCCGCTTCGGCAAAGCTCGACCGGTTTGCGGTCCGCTCACGGACAGAGATCTTCGCTCTCGTGCGCGAACTGGTGGCTCGGGGCCAGCCGATGACTGCTTTCGCCGGCGCGGACGTCGCCGGCTTCGTGCTGCGCCCGGTGGCCTGCGACGAGGCCAGCGGCCGGATCGCTTTCGCGCCAGACGCTTCTACGATGCCGCCCGCGCCGGCTTCTAACCAGTTAATCTTGGTGGGTTTCCTGGATGGCGTGAAGCTTCAGTTCGCCGCCCGAGACCCGCGATGGTCGGGCAGCGGCACGGCTGGCCTGGAAATCGCCGTTCCCGAAATCTGTTATCGGATCGAGCGGCGGCGGTTCGACCGGCACGCGTGTGCCGGCGGACAGCGAGCGGTTTGCCGCATACCGAGAGCCGACGGCACCGGCTTTGATGTGCTTGCCGTGCTCGACCTCAGCGGCGGCGGAGTGGCCCTTGCCGCCCCTTCCGGCTGGAGCGAAATCGGCGTTGGCGAGTACCGCCACGGCTGCCGCCTTGACCTGCCCGGAGTGGGCGGGGTGACGGTGACGCTGCGCGCCCGACATCAGGCGAGTAGCCCAATGGCCAGCGGCGGACTCAGCAGGATTGGCTTCGAGTTCGCGGCGCTTTCGCCGGCGGCGGAGCGGGCCTTGGCGCGGTTCAAACGGGAGACAGGTCGTTCCTCGGCGTTCGCTCAGGGTGGGGATCGCAAAGCCGGTTGGTCTTCCAATTGACCGGTAAAGCGGAGGCAGAAAAAAGCCGGGCTTTCGCCCGGCTGGGAAATGCTTACGACCGGCGCGGTCAGGCCAGCACCGCTTCGCCCACGCCGCCGGCGACCTGCGCCAATTCGGCCAGCGACAGTTCCTGAACCTCAACGATCTTAACGACTGATTCCATGATTACCCCCTGCCAGGATGAAGTGCTTTTGGTCAAAGCGAGTCGCCTATCCGACGACTTCGCGGGGAGTGTCATGACTTCGGATGAATCCTCCAGGTGGGAGCTAGCCCAAAAGGGCGATACCACTAAAAGGTGATACACCGCATAAATAAGCTATGGGAACGCCTCTTCCGTTAATGGCGACCACGCCGTCGCTTTCGGCGTCGCCGGTCGCGGCCGACGCTGGCGCACAGGCGGCCTGGTTGGCCAAGCTCGGTCGAAGTATCGCGGACACCAGCGCCGCGGCCGGGCGAATCTTCGAGGAGGGGCAGGCACAACTCTTGCGGGTCTCGCCAGAAGAACTCACGACCGATGGCGTTGAAGCGTTGCTACTGATTGCCCGCCGTCAATATGACTTGGTGAAGGCGCACCAAGGCGTGGCCCCTGCCACCCACGCGCTCGATGGCGCTCGCCGCCTCGGTCACCGCGGCCTGATGCGGCGCGCCGCGACCTTTCTTGGCGTGATGTATGGCGAGACGGGCAACCTCCCGGTGGCGGTGGAGAACTACGCCGAAGCGCTCGAAATCGCGCGAGAAACGGGCGATGAAACTGCTCAGGCGGTCGTTTGGAACAACCTCGGCCTAGCGCTGCAGTACGCGGGCCAGTATGCCGACGCCGTGCGCTGCTACGACCAGGCAATTAACGCACCGGGCGACGGCCCCGCCCGGCAGCAGGTGGTCTGTGCGGCGCTGGCCAACACGGCGCAAGCCTGCTTGCGGGTTCACGACGTCCGGCAGGGGATCGCCGCGGCCCGGCGGGGCATCGAACTGCTGGCTGAGCCGGGCGACCCCGTACTCTGCGCCTACCGGGTTGCTTGCGAGGCCCATCTGGCGGAACTGCTCCTCGAAATCCAGGATATCCGCGGCGCGCAGGAGCATGTGCACGTGGCACGCGAACTTGCCGAGAGATTGCAGCAGCCGCGCGCGCTGTTCCGCGTTTCACTGGCCGAGGGACAGGTCGAAGTCCGCGCCGGTCTTACCGATATCGGCCTGACCCGGCTGAAGCAGAGCTTGGCGGGAGCGCGGCGCAGGCCAAAGGAGTTCCTTCGCGACGCGTTGGCGGCCGCGGTCAAAGGCTACGAGCAGGCTGGCCAGCCGGACGTCGCGATCGTCTACCTGCAAGAACTGCTCAACCTCAATCGCGAAGCGAAGCAGCAGCAGGTGCTGATGCACCACGAGCGGCATTTGCGCGAGGTCGAGCGCTCGCGCATCAGCGCCGAGCTGCAAGGCGCCGTCGACGGCGAACTCGACTCGCGCCGCTCATCGCTGCGGGTGCAGCTCGGCGAGCGCGAGTTGATGAAGTCGCGCATCGCGATGCTGGAGCAGCAGTCGATCGCCGCCGAGCTGCACGACGACACCACGGGTGAGCACTGCTATCGCGTTGGCCGGCTGGCCTCGATCCTCGCCCGCGAATACGGCCTGGAGGACGATGTCTGCTTCATGATCGACCTGGCGGCGCGGATGCACGACATCGGCAAGCTGGCGGTGCCGGACTCGATTCTGCTGAAGCCGGGCCGGCTCACCGACGGCGAGCGCGAGATCATGCAGCAGCACACGCTAGCCGGCGCCGAGCTGCTGGCGAAGTCGAACATTCCCCAGATGCACATCGCCGAGGAGATCGCCCGCCATCACCACGAGTGGTGGAACGGCAAGGGGTATCCGCACCGGCTTTCGGGCACCGGCATCCCGATCGCGGCGCGCATCACGGCGATCGTCGACGTGTTCGACGCGCTCACGCACGTGCGGCCGTACAAGCCGGCCTGGCCGACGACGCAGGCGCTGCACGAGATCCGCACGCTGCGCGGCGTGCAGTTCGACCCGGATGTCACGGACCTGTTCCTGCAACTGGTGCCGCGGCTGCAGCGCGAGGTCGGCGACCTCGACGAGTATCTCGGCGCCGAGGCGCGCAACTCGCCGTTCGTCCAGGCGCGCGCCAAGATCGCCCGTGCCCTGAAGGGCGAGAATGGCCGCGGCATCGGCGTCACGTTCGACGCCAGACGCTGATCCGGCGGCCGGCCGGTTGCACCGGCGCGGCCGCGCCCATACATTCGATACTGCAAAGTTCGCCGGGCGATCGCTGGTGGCCGCGCGCCACGAGAGGAACGTCCGGACTGCGCAGAGCGGCGTAGCAGGTAACGCCTGCCCACCGTGAGGTGAGGATCAGAGCAACAGAGACGAGTCGGCCAGGCGGTGGCGTGAAAGCGCCGCCAGCTTCGACGCGCGGCGACGCTTTGGCGGCGCTGGCGGCGAGGCGAAGCCAGGCCGGGTGAAACGGGCAATCTCTACGCGCAGCAACACCAAATAGGCAGCCTGTGATCCTGCTCGGGGAGGCTGCGGGTAGGTGGCTGGAGCGCGCGCGCGAGCGCGTGCCTAGACGAATGATCGCCACGGCGGGGCGACCCGCCGCACAGAATCCGGCGTACAGGCGGACTTTGCACTTTCTTTCCGCTGGCGGCGCCAGGCGGCGAGGTGTCGCCTGGCTGACGACAATTACCTTGGCCGGTTGACGACAACCATCTTGGCCGGTGGCGAACCGGTGCCGGGCCGGTCCGGGAGGCGGGGCTAGCGTGAGCCGATGAACGCAGTTCAGAGGCAAACGGGATGCCCGGCAAGAGGATCACGGACCATCAGGTGCTCAAGTACAAGGACCAGCGCAAGACGCTGAGCCAGACGGCGGCGGCCGCCAAGGTCGCCATCAGCGAACGCAGCGCACGGCGCATCGAGCGCGCCGACCCTCTGCCCTCGCAACGCCCGCCGCGGCGATGGCGAACCCGCGAGGATCCGTTGGCCGACGTGTGGGATGCCGAGGTCGTGCCACTGCTGCAGACCGACCCGGCGCTCAACGCCGTCACGCTGCTCGAGGAACTGCAGCGGCGCCACCCCGGCCGTAAGCGTCCGCTCGCCGCACCTTGACGGCGGCGCCGGGTTTCAGGCTGTGAGC
>CALGWX010000131.1 GCA_937936215.1 uncultured Burkholderiaceae bacterium
ACGCAGGGTCTCGCGCGCCATCGCGGCCAGGCGGGTGCGGTCCTTTTCCAGCGTGGCGGGGTCGGGCGCGCCGTCCTTGATCGAGTAACGCAGCTTGCGGTCGGTGTAGATGTCGAACGGCTGGTACGGACGCGGCCCCTGCACCAGCACCACGCCGCGGGCGCGGAGCGCGTGGCGCACGCCGAGCTCGTACCAGACGTTGGGGTTGTCGAGCGTGAGGTCGGCGACCACGAGATCGGCAACCAGCAGTTCCTGGAACATGTCGGCGCGGATGTCGCCAGCACGCGGCTCCTCGTCGGCGCGGAAGACCTCGCAGCCGGCGTCTTCGAGAGCCGGCCGGATGAGTTCGGCGTAGACGCGGTCGAAGTCGACCGGCGCGCCGTCGTGCCCCGGCTTAATGCCGAAGGGCATGGCGATGAAGGCGTGGGGTTTCATGGGGGCAGCACGAAACTTCGGGCAAGGTTGCGTCCTTGTCAATCGCACGACCGTAGCCTGGCCGGCCGTTGGTTGCCGGCGACCGTGCGGCACAATCGCTGCAAGCGGTGCCCAGGCGGCGCCGTAAGACACCGGAGGCGAACCATGCAGCAGGTGTTTCTCTCCTTCACCTACAGCCCCCATCCGGACCACGTCGACGAGACGCGGGCGCTGCTGCAGCGGGTGACCGCGGTCATCGAGTCCATGGATCTGCGCGTCGTCACCGGCGAAGACCTCGGCGGCGAGACGCTGACTGACGAGATCCGGCAGCGCATAGACAAGTCCGACGCGCTGGTGGCGCTGGTCACGCCGTGGCGCGACCGGCAGGGCAACAAGGTCGCACCGCCTTGGGTCAACGACGAGTTCACCTACGCCAAGGCCAAGGACAAGCGGGCCTTCCGCATCATGCACCCTGACTACGCCGGCGCCGGGATGTACGCCGCGCACGAGTACACGGTCTACGACAAGAACAACCTCGCCGATGCGCTGGTCAAGCTGATGAAGACGCTGGCGCTGTGGAAGCGGCAGAGCGGCCGGCCGATGCGCATTGAGATCGCGCCCGACGTGGCCGGGCAACGCTTCGACCCGGCGCGCGTGAGCGAGTGCGAATTCCAGCTCTTCATCGACTACGAGGAGACCGGCTGGCGCAAGGCCAAGATCTGGCCCGAACCCGGCGCGCTGTTCGCCTATCTGCCGGGCGTGCCGGACGACGCCAAGCTGCGCTTGCGGATGAAGATCGACAGCGAGACGTGGCAGTCCGACTTTCAGAGCCCCGTCGGCCGCATGCAACTGAGCCGGAGGCAGCCGTGAAACTGAAAGTCGACCAGGATCACCAGTACCTCGGCAACGACTACTGGAGCTGGCGGGCATGGATCAGCGGCAAGCCCGCCGATCTCGCCCGCATCGAGAAGGTGAAGTGGTTCCTGCATCCGAGCTTCCCGAAGTCGGTCGTCGTCTCGCGCGAGCGCAGCACCGGGTTCCGGCTCGAGGCGAGCGGCTGGGGCACCTTCACGCTGCGCGCCGAGGTGCACAGCGTCGACGGCACGACCGAGACCCTGCGGGAGCCGTTGCGGCTGTTCTATCCCGACGAGGAAAGGGCGGCCACCTTGCGCTCGGCCGCCGCGCCGCCGCGCGGGCCCGCACCCACTGGCGGGCAGGCGGCACAGGCGGAGGCCGGCGCGCCGGGCGTGCGGCGGGTGTTCCTTTCCTATTCGGCTTCCGACCGCGCCGCGGCGATGGCCGTGCGGCGGGCGGCCGAGTCGCTCGGCCTTGAAGTGGTCGACGAATCCTCGCTCGGCGTCGACCGGCCGATCGATCTGGCGCTGCTCGACTTGCTGTCGGCCGCCGACGCGACGGTCGCCTATGTGGCCAGTGACCTGCCCAGCCCCTTCGTCGCCAGCGAGATCAATGCCTCGCTGAAGCTCGGCAAGCCAACGCTGGTGCTGACGGGGGAGGGCGTCGAATCGCTCGCCGGCGTGCCTACGGAGGTGCAGGTGGTCCGGGTCGATCTCGACGACGCCACAGGTCTTGCGCAGACGATTGCCAAGCTCGAGAACATGGCCGCGCCGCGGTAGAAGCCTGCGAGACGCGTCGCGGCGCCGCGCGTGACGACGCCGTTGGCAAGCGGGCCTTGGGCCGCTCCCGGCCCGGCGGTATTGCGATGCGGACAGGTGCACGCAGAATCGGTCCCCGGTCCGCGGTGGCGCCGCTTTCGGCCGCCGGACTGACCGCAAACCAGAACGAAGGGGGGAGGGACATGAGCAAGCGTGCGATTTGCGTCGGCATCAACAAGTTCGCCAACTATCCGCAGTTCGCCTTGAACGGCTGCGTCAACGACGCCAAGGACATGGCGGCGCTGTGCCGCAACCTGCTCGGTTTCAAGGCGAGCGAGGTGACGGTGATCACCGACGCGCAGGCCACCAAGGCCAACCTGATGGCGCAGCTCAATGCGGCGGTCAAGGACGCCAAGGCCGGCAAGATCGGCTACCTGCTGTTCAGCTTCTCCTCGCACGGCACGCAGATGGCCGACAAGAGTGGCGACGAGCCCGACGGCATGGACGAGGCCTTCGTGCCCTACGACATCGCCCAGAAGGGCAACGCCTGGGACCCGGCGCGGATCATTAGCGATGACGAGTTCCACGACCTGTTCCAGCAGTTGCCGGAAAACGTGCTGCTGGAGGTGTACCTGGACACCTGCCACAGCGGCAGTGGCCTGCGCGGCGCCGAGTTCAGCCTGAACGCGCCGCGGCCACGCTTCATCGCGCCGCCTTCGGGTGACCTGCAGGGGGCGGTCAAGCAGCACAAGGTGCGCGGCTTCACGCTCGACCGCCCGCCGGCGAAGTCGAAGGGCAAGGCCGCGGTCCAGGAGGTGTCGAGCGGCAAGCACCACATCCTGTGGACGGGCTGCCGCGCCGACCAGACCAGCGCCGACGCCTACTTCAACGGCCGCTACAACGGCGCCTTCACCTATTACTTCATCAAGGTGATGACGGCCACCAACAACCAACTGCCGCGCAAGGAAGTGATCAAGAAGGTGCGCGAGTCGTTGAAGGGCAAGTTCAGCCAGGTACCGCAGCTCGAAGGCAACGCCACCAACCGCAACAGCGCGATCGTCTACTGACGGCGCCGTTGCGTCGCCGCCGCGCGAGATGCGCCGCCGACGTCCGCGGCGCCCATCCCGC
>CALGWX010000132.1 GCA_937936215.1 uncultured Burkholderiaceae bacterium
GTCGGGAACACCTTCCCGCGCCCTGCCGATGCAACGCAAAGCGCCGCGCCGCACCCGCGAACGCATCCTCGAGCTGTCGCTGCACCTGTTCAACACCTACGGCGAGCCGAACGTCAACACGACGATCATCGCCGAGGAGATGCGCATCTCGCCGGGCAACCTGTACTACCACTTCAAGAACAAGGACGACATCATCAACAGCATCTTCCAGCAGTTCGAGCGCGAGATCGACCGGCTGCTGACGGTGCCCGAGGACCGGCAGCCGGACATCGAGGACGCCTGGCTGTTCCTGCACGTGCTGTTCGAGCTGGTCTGGAAGTACCGCTTCTTCTACCGCGACCTCAACAACCTGCTGATCAACAACCGCACGCTCGAGCTGCGCTTCAAGGAGCTGCTGGCGCAGAAGGTCAAGATGGCGCGCTGGCTGGTCGAGGGGCTGCGGGCGCAGGATCTGCTGCGCGCCTCGAAGGCCGAGATCGCCGCGCTGGCCACCAACATGGTGGTGGTGGCAACGTACTGGCTGTCGTACGAGTACGTGCGCAACCCGCGCCACTTCACCGAGCCGGAGGTCGTGGGCGCGGCGCTGTCGCGCGGCTGCTACCAGGTGATGTCGCTGACGGCGCCGTATCTGGTCGGCGACGCGCGGGCGCTGTTCGAGAAGCTGGCGGGGCAGTACCTCGAAGGCTGAACGGGAGAGCAGCACGATGGCCAAGGGCTGGGCGAAGTTTCCCTACACGGACAAGAAGTACGTCTACACCGCGGCGACGCTGAAGAAGAGCTGGGACCGCCTGCACCGCGGCGACCTCGAGCCGCTGCCCAAGGAGGCCACGGTGCTGGAGGCGTGGATCGCCTTCCACGCCGGCGAGTTCGACAAGGCCGCCGAGAAAGGCCTGGCGGCCGGCGGCGCCGGCATCACGGCGGCGAACAAGGCCACCGCCATCTACGCCAACTACCTCGAGGAAAACGAGAAGAAGAAGCTGGCGCTGTTCGAGGAGGTGGCAGCGCGAGCGGAGAAGCAGCAGGCGGCCGAGCCGAAGAACCCCAACGCCTGGTACTGGCAGGCCTACGCGCTGGGCCGCTACGCGCAGGGCATCTCGATCGTCAAGGCGCTGTCGCAGGGCATCGGCACCAAGGTGAAGAACGCGCTGGAGACGACGCTCAAGCTGGCGCCGAAGCACGCCGACGCGCACATCGCGCTGGGCGCCTACCACGCCGAGGTGATCGACAAGGTGGGCGCGATGATCGGCGGGCTGACCTACGGCGCCAAGAAGGAAGCGGCGCTGAAGCACTACGAGACGGCGCTGAAGCTGGCGCCGGATTCGGCAATCGCCCGCATCGAGTACGCCAACGGCCTGGTGATGCTCGAAGGCAAGAAGGGGCTGGCGCGCGCCGAGCAGCTTTACGCCGAGGCGGCCGCCTGCGAGCCGCTGGACGCGATGGAGCGACTCGACGTCGAGCTGGCCAAGACCGAACTCGAGGACTGAAGCGGTGCCCGCCGTGCCACGGTGCGACCGCCCGCGCGATCCTTTCGTTTTGCATCGATAGCGGCGCCGGCGCATGACCAACGCAGACCACCCCGGTGAAACGCTCAGCTACCAGGCGGCGGGCGTCGACTACGCCCGCATCGATCCGCTGAAGGTGCTCGCCCAGCAGGCGGCGGCCGCCACCGCGGGCAACCTGGCGCGCCATGGGCTGGCGGAGGTCGCCGCCTCGCGCGGCGAATCGGCGTACGTGATCGATTGCGGCGAGTTCTATCTCGCCGCGATCACCGAGTGCCTCGGCACCAAGGCGCTGGTGGCCGACGCGATGCGCGCGATCACTGGCCGCACCTACTACGACCGCATCGCGCAGGACACCCTGGCAATGGCGATCAACGATCTCATCACCGTCGGCGCCACGGCGGTGGCGGTGCACGCCTACTGGGCCACCGGCGGCAGCGATTGGTTCGACGACGCCGAGCGCGCGCGCGACCTCGTCGCCGGCTGGCAGGCGGCGTGCGATGCCTGCGGCGTGGCCTGGGGCGGCGGCGAGACGCCGGCGCTGGCCGGCGTCGTCGAGCGCGGGCGGATCGACCTGGCCGCCTCCTGCGTCGGGCTGGTGCGCCCCAAGGCTCGTCTGACGCTCGGCGAGAAGCTCGCCGCCGGCGATGCGATCGTGCTGCTGGCGTCGAGCGGCATCCACGCCAATGGGGTGTCGCTAGCGCGCAAGCTCGCCGAGCGGCTGCCGGACGGCTACGCCACCCCGCTGGAGGACGGCGCGCTGTACGGCGAGGCGCTGCTGGCGCCGACCGCCCTCTACGCGCCAGTGACCGAGGCGCTTGCCGCCGCCGGCATCGTGCCGCACTACTGCGCCAACATCACTGGGCACGGGTGGCGCAAGCTGATGCGCCATCCCGGCCGCTTCACCTACCGCCTGCACGCGCTGCCGCCGCTGCCGGCGGTGCTGCGCTTCGTCGAGCAGCAGGCCGGCATCGACAAGCGCGAGGCCTACGGCAACCTGAACATGGGCGCCGGCTTCGCGCTGTATCTCGACCGCGCCGATGCGCCGCGGGCGATCGAGATCGCCGCCGCCTGCGGCGTGCGCGCCTTCCTCGCCGGCTCGGTCGAGGAAGGCGAGCGGCAGGTCGTCATCGAACCGCTCGACCTCGTCTTCGCCGCCGACGACCTGCACGTGCGCGCGTAGCGCCCGGTGGCCTGCCCACGCCGAGCTGCGTTCGGGGACAGCATCGAGCCGCCTGCGCCAGAGCCACCAGAGGCGTGGCGTCGGCCATGGCCCCGCGGACCCCGCCAGCCAAGCGAGGAATTTAAGCGCGGCCCTTGGCGGCCGCGCATGAAGATCGACGGCAAGTCGGAGCGCCCGATGGATCAGCGCGGCTGCCGGCCAGCGATGCCGACGTCAGCTCCGACGCTGCGCTGGCGCCGAAATCGCGGCGGGCGCCGCCAGCCTCGCAGTTCAGCGAAGCTGACCAATCGCAAGCCGCGGGGCTGACCGCTCACGAGCCGCGTCGCCGCCGCCGCCCGACGAAGCCGATGCCGGCGCTGCGCCGGTTCCGACATCACGCCGGACGGGCCCGGCGGCGAAGGGAGGCGAGTTCGTTGGCCACCAGCGCGCCGAGCACCAGCAGGCCGCCGGTCACCGTGCCGGCGGCCGGCACCTCGCCGGCGCCCAGCCACGCCCACAGCGGCCCCAGCACGACCTCCAGCAGCGCCAGCAGACGGCG
>CALGWX010000133.1 GCA_937936215.1 uncultured Burkholderiaceae bacterium
GGCAGGCAGCGCGAGGTGGTGGCGCGGCTGCGTGCGGTGCTGCCCGAGCATTGCGTGCTCCATCGCGACGAGGACACGCGCCCTTACGAGTGCGATGGCCTGACGCTGTACCGGCAACTGCCGCTCGCGGTGGCGCTGCCGGAGAACGAGGCGCAGGTGGTGGCGGTCGTGAAGATCTGCCGCGAGATGCAGGTGCCGATCGTGCCGCGCGGCGCTGGCACCGGGCTTTCCGGCGGCGCGCTGCCGCACGCCGGCGGGGTGCTGCTTTCGACGGCCAAGCTGAACCGCATCGTGCGGCTCGACCCCTACGCGCGCACGGCGGTGGTGGAGCCCGGCGTGCGTAACCTCGCCATCACCGAGGCCGCCGCGCCGCACGGGCTGTACTACGCGCCCGATCCGTCGAGCCAGATCGCCTGCACGATCGCCGGCAACGTGGCCGAGAACTCCGGCGGCGTGCACTGCCTGAAGTACGGCCTGACCTTCCACAACGTGCTGGCGGTGCGCGCGGTGACCAGCGATGGCGAGGTGGTCACCTTCGGCTCGACCGCACCGGATGTGCCGGGACTCGACCTGCTGGCGCTGGTGATCGGCTCCGAAGGGATGCTCGCGGTGGTCACCGAGGTGACGGTCAAGCTGGTGCCGAAGCCGCAGCTGGCCCGCTGCATCATGGCCAGCTTCGACGACGTCGGCGTGGCCGGCGAGGCGGTGGCGGCGATCATCGCCGCCGGCATGATCCCCGCCGGGTTGGAAATGATGGACCAGCCGGCCACACGGATGGTCGAGCCGTTCGTGCACGCAGGCTACGACCTCGATGCGGCGGCAATCCTGCTGGTCGAATCCGACGGCACGCCGGCCGAGGTCGACGAGGAGATCGCCCGCCTGACCGAGGTGCTGAACCAGGCGGGCGCCAAGCGCATCGCGGTGTCGGCCTCCGAGGCTGAGCGGCTGAAGTTCTGGAAAGGCCGCAAGAACGCTTTTCCCGCCGCCGGCCGCGTCTCGCCCGCCTACTACTGCATGGACGGCACCATCCCGCGCAAGCGCCTGGGCGAGATGCTGCGCGCGATCCAGCAGATGGAAGGCAAGTACGGCCTGCGCTGCCCGAACGTGTTTCACGCCGGCGACGGCAACCTGCACCCGCTGATCCTGTTCAACGACAACGACCCCGAGGAAGTGAAGCGCGCCGAGGACTTCGGCGTCGAGATCCTCGAACTGTCGGTGGCGCTTGGAGGCACCATCACCGGCGAGCACGGCGTCGGCGTGGAGAAGATCAGCCAGATGTGCTCGCAGTTCTCCGACGCCGAGCGGGCGATATTCCATGCGGTGAAGCGCGCCTTCGACCCCGCCGGCATCCTCAATCCCGCCAAGGCGATCCCGACCCTGCACCGCTGCGCCGAGTACGGGCGGATGAAGGTCAGCGGCAGCCGGCTGCCGTTTCCCGAGCTGGAGCGGTTCTGATGCGCCGCTGCCCGGCTGCCGCGCGATGAACGCCGTGCGGGCCATCCTGATGTACCCCTTCCGGCCGCTGGCGGCGATCGCCGACACGCCCGGACGCAAGCGGCCTGTCCGGCGGCCCCCCGTCGCACTGGCGCCTGCCGCCGCCCCCCGCCACCGGCCCGATTCGCGCGGGCCTCGGCCACCGCTGCGAGCGCGATGAGCGACGCCGCGCTGAACGAACTCGTCGAGCGGGTGCGCGCCGCCACCGCGGCGCGCTCGCCGCTTTCCATCCGCGCCGGCGGCAGCAAGGACTTCTACGGCAACGCCAGCGAGGGTGAGCGGCTCGACCCGCGCGGCCATGCCGGCATCGTCGCCTACGAGCCGACGGAACTCGTCGTCACCGCCCGCTGCGGCACGAGGCTGTCGGAACTCGAATCCGAACTGGACGCCGCCGGGCAGACGCTCGCCTTCGAGCCGCCGCACTTCGGCCCCGAGGCCACCGTCGGCGGTTGCGTGGCCGCCGGCCTTGCCGGCCCGCGGCGGGCCAGCGCCGGCGGCGTGCGCGACTTCGTGCTCGGCGTGAAGATCCTCACCGGCCAGGGCGAGGTGCTCGCCTTCGGCGGCACGGTGATGAAGAACGTCGCCGGCTACGACGTGGCGCGGCTGGCCGCGGGTTCACTCGGCATCCTCGGCGTGATCGTCGAGGTGTCGCTGAAGGTGCTGCCCAAGCCGGTGGCGGAAGCCACGCGCCGGCTCGAGTGCGACGAGGCCACCGCCATCCGGCGCATGAACGAATGGGCTGGCCAGCCGCTACCGATCTCGGCCACTGCCTGGCGCGATGGCGTGCTGTACGTGCGCCTGTCCGGCGCGCGGGCGGCGGTCGCCGAGGCGGAACGGAAGATCGGCGGCGAAGCCGTCGACGGTGCCGGCCCCTGGCACGCCCTGCGCGAGCACACCGACGCCTTCTTTGCCGGCGAGGCGCCGCTGTGGCGGCTGGCGCTGCCGTCGACCGCGGTGTCGCTGGAGTTGCCCGGCGCGCAACTGATCGAGTGGAACGGCGGCCAGCGCTGGCTGCGCAGCGATGCCGATGCCGCCGCCATCCGCGCCCGCGCCGCGGCGCTCGGCGGCTACGCGACGCTGTTTCGCGGCGGCGAGCGGCGCGACGTGTTTACGCCACTGCCGCCCCCGATCGCCGCCATCCACCGCCGGCTGAAGGCGCAGTTCGACCCGGCCGGCATCTTCAACCGCGGCCGAATGTACGCCGAGCTCTGACGTGCAGACCCAGCTCGCCGACTTCATCCGCGACACGCCCGAAGGGCAGGAGGCCGCCGAGATCCTCGGCAAGTGCGTCCACTGCGGCTTCTGCACCGCCACCTGCCCGACGTACCAACTGCTCGGCGACGAGCTCGACGGGCCGCGCGGCCGCATCTACCTGATCAAGCAGGTGCTGGAGGGCGCGCGGCCGACCGCCGCCACGCAGCTCCACCTCGACAGGTGCCTCACCTGCCGTAACTGCGAGACCACCTGCCCGTCCGGCGTGCAGTACGGGCGGCTGCTCGACATCGGCCGCAAGGTGGTCGAGGAGCAGGTGCCGCGGCCGTTCGCCGCCCGCGCGGTGCGCCGCGCACTGAAGCACGGGCTCACCAGCCCGCTCTTTGCGCCGGCGATGAAGCTCGGCCAGATGGCGCGGCCGCTGCTGCCGGCCACGCTCAGGGCCAAGGTGCCGGCGCCGCAGGCCGCGGGCGAGATCCCGCGCCGTTCGCACCCGCGCAAGATGCTGCTGCTGGCCGGCTGCGTGCAGCCGGCGATGCTGCCCAACATCAACGCCGCCACACAGCGGGTGTTCGACACACTGGGCATCGAACTGGTGGTGCCGGCCGCCGCCGGCTGCTGCGGCGCGATCCGCTATCACCTCAACGACCACGACGGCGGGCTGCGGGATGCGCGCGCCAACATCGACGCGTGGTGGCCGCACGTCGAAGCCGGCTGCGAGGCAATTGTGATGAACGCCAGCGGCTGCGGCGCGCAGGTCAAGGAATACGGCCACCTGCTGCGCCACGACCCCGCCTACGCGCAGAAGGCACGGCGGGTGAGCGAGCTGACCCAAGACGTCGCCGAGCTGCTGGCGCCGATGGCCGACGCGATCCGGGCCCTGGTCGGCGGGCCGGCCGCGGCGGCAGACGCGGCGGCGGCACAAGCGGCTGCCCCGCCGGCTGGCGTGGCCACACCGAAGGTAACGGGTACCGCTGCCGTCCCGCTCGGCGCCTCCCCGACGTCGCCTTCGGCGCGCGTCGTCTTCCACTCGCCCTGCAGCCTGCAGCACGGCCAGCAGGTACGCGGCGAGGTGGAGCGGCTGCTCGCCGCGCTCGGCGCCGAGGTGCTGCCGGTGGGCGAGTCGCACTTCTGCTGCGGCTCGGCCGGCACCTACTCGGTGCTGCAGCCGACGCTCGCCTACGCGCTGC
>CALGWX010000134.1 GCA_937936215.1 uncultured Burkholderiaceae bacterium
CGTGAGCATCAGGTACCCGTTCTTGCCCGCGGCGTTCATGAGGCCCTGCGCGGAAGCGGTGTGCGCGCGTGTTCCTGGCCTGCCAGGAAGTCCTTGAGCTGCAGCGGCGTCATGCTGACGCCGCCAACGCGGCCAAGGAAATAATCGAAGTACCCACGGCACTTGGCGAGGAAACGCTCGAGGTCGGCGCCGCTGCGGACATACGGCGTGCCGCCGGGCATCACCGAAGGCGAGTGAAAACTGAAGACGAACACCCGCAGGCCGTCGGCGAGCATGGCGTCGGTGAGACGGCGCATTTCCGGCTCGCTGTAGTCCTCGGGCGAAAGGCGAATGCGCTCCAGCAGCCGCAGCCGGGCCACCAGCGCGGCAACCTTGAGGCGCCGCATCGCCGGCGCGGTGAGGCGCCTGTACAGCGGCGTGCCACCGGCGCGCAGCGCGCCGACGTAGCTACCGCTGCCCGGAAGCCCGAGCAGTCGGCGATTTTGGCCAAACCAGTAAGGATGACTGGTGAAGCCGGAATAATCGGGGCCCCCGTCCGCGGAGAAGTCGATCGGCACCGCCGGACTGATGTCGACCTCGTATCCCAGTTCTTCGAGGATCGATCCGGTGTTCGGACCGAAGCCGTAGCGGCCAGCGAGGTACGTCCTCGGCCGCGTGCCGAAGGCCCTCTCGATCTGCTCCGTCAGGCGCCGCAGTTTTTCCTCCTCAAGGGCGCGAGGCAAATTGCCGGGGTAGGAGTTGAAGGCGTTGACCGCTTCCTCGTGCGGCGGCGAGACCCACGGATGCAGATGCGCGCCGATCAGCGCGCGCCCGGAATCGGCGAACTCCTTCAGCGGCCCAATGCCCAGCGGCTGCGACGCGACCGGGTAGTCGATCACGTAGTTGGGCACGATCCCGAACTCGTCGAAGATCGCCTGCGCGCGGCCGATATGGCGCATGTGTTCGACGGACGTCGCGCTGCGGTCGTGCGGCTTGTCCCAGTCGAATTCCTCCTCGGTGTGGACGACAACGCACAAAAGGGGCCGCGTCTCGGCGGGCAGATGGATGAGCTGGCGCTGCATCAGGCCGATGCCTTGGCCTTGCGGCCCGCCGTGCCGGCAATCACGGGCGTCGCGCTCGACACCGCAGCCGCCCGCCGCTTCATGACAGGTCCAGGGCCACCAACTCGGTGTACAGGTTACTGATGTCCCGCTCGCCGAGCGTGTCGCTTCGGTAGACCTTGTTGCGGTACCCCGAGAGCACCCAGGATGCCCGCGGCAGTCGCGGCAGCAGCCTGGCCTCGATGCGCGTGTAAGGCAGCCCATGCCGCAATAGCAGATGGCCGCCAAACGCCAAGCGGCCGCGCAGGAACAGTTCGGCATCGCCGACGGCGAGGACCATCGCCCCGGTCACGCCTTTCAAGCGCGTCTTGCGCCAAACGACGTAGGTCCATCGCCCGCCGTGCCCGACGGCGAGGTGGTTCAGCCACGGCAGATGGCGATGATCGCGGTAGGCCGCCGCGTCCTCGGCGGGCAGCAGGGCCGCGATTTGTTCCGCGTCGCTCACCACCCGCGTTGCGAGCGGCGGCGCCGGCAGCCACGGAAAGTTCGGCCAGACGAAATGGCGCTCGTCCATTGGCTTGAACTTCAGGAACTGCAGCGTTCTCGAGACGACCTCGGTCGGCGTGAGGTCAGTGAAGTGGAAACCGGGCTGCGAGACCAGCGCCATCGCCAGCCGGCCGCTCTGGGTGCGAAAGGCATCGAGCACGCACCAGCTCGTGATGTTGCAGAACCGCTCGGTCTTGCCGCGAATCGTCCGCTCGGCATAAATGGCGCCGATGCCTCCGACGATGCGGCCCTCGTGCCGGATCATGAAGCCGTTGTTTGGCTTGTTCGGGCACCAGTTCTGCCTAAACGCCTCGGCCCAAGCCTCCGGCGTCCTTTCGTTGCTGAGGTGCTCGGTGAGGAACCGGCAGAACTCGGGCAGGTCCTCGTCGCGTATCGGTTGCAGGCTCGGCAGCGCCATCGCACGGAAAGGCGGTTCAGCAGGGCCGTAACTGTAAAGCTCAAGACGCTTGACCCCACGACCGCGGCCGCAGCGACGACGGACGGCGCCGTTACGCCGCGGGCCGGCGGACGCAGCAGCGGGAGCGTCGGGCGCGCCCCTTCGCTCGTCAGGTAGGGGCAAGGCACAGGCCGCGTTTCGGCGACAATCCGTCGCCGCGAGACGATCCGCTGCTTCTCCATCGAAACTGCGCATGGACCTGGCCCTGCCCACAACCGCGTCGCCGAGCGCTGGCCCGATGCCCTTGGCGCTGCCCGGCTTCGAACGCGGCCCGGCAGGCCGGCCGATCATCGAGCGACGTAACGACAAGCTGTACGCCTTCGGCCACCTGATCCGGCTGACCGAGCAACTGATCCTCGAGCAGTTCTCGCGCGGCCTGGTGTCGGGAACGACGCACACCTGCCTCGGCCAGGAGCTGGCCGCGATGGCGGTGGTGCGCGCTCTCGATCACCCGGACGACGCGGTGCTGTCGAACCACCGCAACCACGGCCACTTCCTGACCTACTCGGGCGACTTCGTTGGCCTCGTAGCCGAGATCATGGGCCGCGAAGCGGGCGTCTGTGGTGGGCGCGGCGGCAGCCAGCACCTGGCCTGGGGTCATTTCCACAGCAATGGCGTGCAGGGCGGCATGACGGGCATCGGCGCCGGATTGGCGCTGGCGCGAAAGCTGCACGGCCGGGGGGCGATCGTGGCCGCCATCGTCGGCGATGGCACCCTCGGCCAAGGCCTGCTTTACGAGAGCATGAACCTGGCCTCGGTCTGGGTGGCGCCGTTGCTCGTGGTCGTCGAGAACAACGGCATCGCCCAGACGACGTACACACGCGAAACCATCGGCGGCAGCATCGAGGCGCGCGGTGCGGCGTTCGGCTTGCCGACCTGGCGCTTTGCCGACGACGACCCGGAACTTTTCGAGAAGGTGCAGTCCGTGGTCGCACGGGTGCGGGCCTCGGGTCGGCCCGGCTTCCTGGTACTGGACACCCGCCGGCTTGGCCCGCACAGCAAGGGCGACGACCTGCGCGATGGCGAGGAACTCGAAGACATCCGTCGTCGCGACCCGCTGGCGGCGCTGGGCCGACGTCTCGACGCCGGGGTCCGCCAACAGATCGAGGCGCGCAATACGCGCTTCGTCGAGCGGGTACGCGAACTGGCGACCGCGTCGCCCCCGGCCACTTACGCGCAGCCGCCGAGGCACATCTTCGTCCTTGGGCAGGTGCAGTCCGCGCACACGGGCTCGCCGGCAGCCGGGGTCGGATTGAACGTCCGCCAGGCCATCAACGCCGGGCTGCGGTACCTGCTGCAGTCCGATCCCGAAGTCCTTCTGCTCGGCGAGGACCTGCACGAACCCTACGGCGGCGCGTTCAAGGTCACGCAGGGGCTGTCGGCGGAGTTCCCGGGCCGCGTGATCTCGACGCCGATCAGCGAGGCTGGCATCACGGGCGCCTCGATCGGGCTGGCGCTCGCGGGGTTTCGTCCCGTCATGGAGGTGATGTTCGCCGACTTCATCTCGCTGTGCATGGACCAGCTCTACAACCATGCGGTGAAGTTCCCCGGCATCTTCGACGACATGGCGGTACCGCTGGTCATTCGCACGCCCTGCGGCGGGCGCCGCGGCTACGGTCCGACGCACAGCCAAAGCCCGGAGAACCTGCTCTGCTCGGTGCCCGGCCTGACGGTGGTCTATGCGAGTCATCGACATGATCCCGCCGGGCTCCTGGTCGACGCCACGTTGCGCTGGCCCTACCCGGTCGTGTTCCTGGAGCACAAGCTGCTGTACGGCGAGAAGGTGGATGCCGCCGACTACGCGCCGATCCCCGCGGCCGCAGATGACATCGCGGCCCACCTGTTTCCGACCGTGCGGCGAGGCGCCTGCGAACCCGACATCACGGTGGTGGCCTACGGTGGCATGCTGCCGGTCGTCGAGGCGGTCGCGCAGCGCCTCGAAGATGAGGAAGAACTGGAGGTCGAGATCGCGGCGCCCTCGCTGCTGGCGCCGCTGCCCAGGGGCACGCTGGTTCGCCACCTGCTGGGGCGACGGCGCGTGGCGGTCGTTGAGGAGTCGCACCACGAATTCGGCGTCGCGGCGGAAATCCTTGCCTGCCTGGCCGAGGCAGGCTATGGGGGCGAGGCGATCCGGATCGGCACGCCGCCGGTGCCCATCGCATCGGCGCGCAGCCTGGAGCAGCAGATCATCCCCGACGAGCAGGCGATCTTCGATCGCATCGTCGCGATGTTCTAGGAGCCGCATGCCCGCAAGGAATCGCCGTTCGATCGGGTTGAACGCCGGCAGGCTCCGGGGCGCCGGCGCACGGGAGCCGCTCGGTCGCTTCTGCCGTTGGCGTGCGGCGCACGTAGCCGTCGTTGTCGCCTGAGATCCCCGCCACCCAGCAGCGACGCCGACCGTCAAGACCATCGATGCCGTATCCGCTGCACGTTCCCCGCGTCAACAACAACGACGATCGAGTCACCCTCGTCGAACTCGCCGTCAAGGAAGGGGATTTCGTCCGCCGCGGGCAGGTGGTTGGCGCAGTCGAGACGGACAAGGCGGTGCTGGAAGTCGAGGCCGATCGCGACGGCTATGTGTTGAAGGTCGCCGGCAAGCTCAGGGAGCAGGCGGCGGTGGGATCGGTGCTGCTCTGGCTCGGAGATTCAGCCGACGAGAAAGCACCCGAGGTAGTCGAAACGGCCACGCCGGTCGCGGCCGGACAGGCACGCAGGCCGACTGCCGGCGCCCGCGCCCGCCTCAAGGCACTGGGGCTGAGCGCGGATGCCATTCCCGCCCAGGGTGAACGGCTCACCGAGGCCGACATCGAGCGATGGCTCGCGATGCATCCGGAGGCTGCGCGCCAGCCAGAGGGCGAACGTGCGGCGCCGCTGCGGGCGCCGGGCGTGCCCGGCGCGTTCGAGGAATTGTCGCCGGAAGAGCACGGCATGCTGACGACCGTGCTGTGGCACCGCGACCAGGCGTCGGCGGGTTACATCGAGATCGAGTATGACCCTCGCCCATGGGACGACTTCGCCAAGCGGTATGCCGAGGAGCGGCGCCTGTTGATGCCGCCACTGATGCCGCTGATGGCTTACCAGCTGGTGAACATCGCCAGGCGCTCGCCGCGCGTCAATGGCGCGATCGTCGGCGAGCGCCGGTACCGGTATGCGCCCGTCAACCTCGGCTTCACGGTTCAGGCGGGCAGGACGCTTTACCTGACTGTGGTACGCGAGGCCGACCGGCTCGACGCCGCGGCGTTCATCGAGACCATGGGCGACATCCAGCGGCGGGCACTTGCGCACAAGCTCGCGCCGGCCGAGATGTCCGGCGCGACCGTCTCCTTGACCAGCATGGCGCGCTGGAACGTCAGCCGCCATGTGCCGATCCTGCCGCCGCTGACGGGACTGATCGTCGCCCACTCGGCGCCGCGCGGGACGGGCAAGGCGGTGCTGGGCGCCAGCTACGACCATCGGCTGCTCTCCGGCTTCGATGTCGTCGAGGTCCTCCAGGCGCTTTCCCGGCCTACGATCGGAGCGGAATCATGACCCTTGACCGCGACCATGTGATGGCGAGCATCCGCGCTCGCGTCATCGAGCTGGCGGCAGCCCTTGGCATGGACGCGTCGGACATCGCCGACGACGACATCATCCCCGCCACCGGACTGCTCGACTCGACGGCGATCCTCGAACTGGTGGTCTGGTTCGAACGGACCTACGAACTGCCGCTGAAGCAGGAGGAAATCAACATCGACAACCTGGGCTCGATCCGGGCGATGGCCGAGTTCCTGCTGGCCCGCAAGCGGCCAGCCGGCAATGCGCCATGAGCGCGATCTTCGGCGTCATCAACGTCCGCCATGACGGCGGCAGCCAGGCGGTGCTGGGTCGCATGCGGCACGCTGACCGCGGCATGGAAGGCCGTCGCGGGCAGATCGTCACCACCGACTCGGCCGCCTTCGGCAGCATCGATGGGCTGACGCCCGCGCAATGCCATCAGGAGGGGCTGGTGGTCGTGGCCCTGCTCGGGGAGGTGCGCTTCGACTCGGTCCCGCTGCGCCAGCATGCGGAGTCGTTCGGCGCCGCCGCCGCGGTCGCAAAGGCTTACGGCGCGCTGGGCGCCGATTGCCTGGGCCAGATGCACGGCGCGTTCGCCGTCGCCATTGCCGACGGCGGCCGCGACCGCGGCCTGATCGCGATCGATCGCATGGCGATTCGGTCCCTCGCGTTCGCGACGGTGGATGGCGGGATCGTCTTCGGGACGTCCGCGGCCGCCGTGGCGGCGCACCCGGCGGTCGGCCGCAGGCTCAGCCGCCAGGGCATCTTCAACTTCCTGTACTGCGAAAACGTGCCGGCGCCGGGCACGATCTTCGAGGGCGTGGCCAAGCTGCTGCCCGGGCAGCGGGTGGTCGTCGAAGGGCGCAGCGTGCGCAAGGACTTCTACTGGCAGCTTCAATACTGCGACCGAAGCGGTGAGCCGGAGCCGGCGCTGCGCGCCGAGTTCCTGCGGCTGCTGCGCGGCTGCGTCGCGCGCGCCGCCGGGGACGGCGATGCCGGCACCTTTCTGAGCGGCGGCACCGACAGCTCGACCGTCACGGGCATCCTGACCGAGCTGCGCCGGCAGCCGACGGACACCTACTCGATCGGCTTCGATGCCGAGGGCTACGACGAGATGGCGTACGCGCGCATCGCGGCGCGCCATTTCCGCAGCCGCGCTCACGAGTACTACGTCACGCCGGGCGACGTGGCCGAAGTGATCGACCTGATCGCCAACGCCTACGACGAGCCGTTTGGCAATGCCTCGGCGGTGCCCACCTACTACTGCGCGAAGCTGGCCCAGGCCGATGGCCGCGAGCTGCTGCTCGCTGGCGACGGCGGCGACGAACTGTTCGGCGGCAACGCGCGGTACGCCAAGCAGAAGGTCTTCGAAACGTACTGGCGGCTGCCGGGGATCCTGCGCGAGGGGCTGATCGAACCCGCCCTGCTCGGCAGCCCATGGATGGACCGCATCGCCCCGCTGCGCAAAGCGCGCAGCTACGTGCAGCAGGCGCGCGTTCCGCTGCCCGACCGGCTAGAGACCTACAACTTCCTCGAGCGCGAGGCGCTCGCCGAGATCTTCGAGCCGGAATTCCTCACCGCCATCGACCCGCATCAGCCCCGCGATATCGCGCGCGAGGTGTTCTTCCGCACCACCTCGGGGACGGCCGTCAACCGGATGATGCATCTGGACCTGAAGGAAACGCTCGCCGACAACGATCTGCGCAAGGTCAACGGCATGTGCGAACTTGCGGGCATCAGGGTCCGGTACCCGATGCTCGACGACGACCTGGTCGCTTTTTCCGGGCGGCTCGCCCCCGATCAGAAAGTCAAGGGGCTGCGGCTGCGCCACTTCTTCAAAGAGAGCCTGAAGGGCTTTCTTCCCGACGAGATCATTGCCAAGACCAAGCACGGCTTCGGGCTGCCGTTCGGCGTCTGGATGGAGCGCGACGCGGGGCTGCGCGAGATCGCAGTGGCCAGCCTGCAGTCGTTCAAGCACCGCGGCTACGTCCGGCCGGCTTATGTGGACCGCCTGCTGCACCTGCATGAAGCCAGCCACGCCGGGTACTACGGCGTGATGATCTGGATCGTGATGATGCTGGAGCGCTGGCTCGACGCCGAGCAGCGCGCGCGTGTGGCGGCCGAAGACTATGCGCCTTCCGGCGAGGCGAACATGCCCTGTGCCCGCGCGTAGTCCTCGGGCACGCCGATATCGATGAAGCGGCCGCTCGCCCGGTGGACCAACGGTCGAAGCGCCTGCAGGCGCGCCGCGAGCACGTCCAGCTCGAACGAAAACGCCTCCGGCAAGCCCAGGGTTTCGAGCAGGTCGCGGCGCATCAGGTAGACGCCGGCATTGATCAGCCCGGAGCCGGCGCTGCCCTTCTCGGCGAAGCCGACGAGGCATGAGTCTTCGACGAGAAGGCGGCCGTAGCGAGACGCGTCGGCGACCTCGACCGCGCAGACGGTCAGGCGCGCAGCGGCGCGTTGATGCGCCGTGCGCATGGCGACGAAGTCCAGTTCGACGAAGCTGTCACCGTTAAGGACAAAGACGTCCTGGTTGCTGCATGCGCGCGCCGCCAGCCGGATCGCGCCTCCGGTGCCGAGCGGTTGGTCTTCCACCGAGTACGACAGCCGCAGCGCGCCGAAGCGCTCCCCGAACGCCGCACGGATCGCCTCATGCCGATAGCCGACAGCCAGCATCGCTTTCGTGAACCCCTGGGCGCGGAGTTGCTCCAGCACGATCGCCAGGAAGGGGCGGCCGGCCACTGGCGCCAGCGGCTTGGGCAAATCGGGAACGACCTGGCGAAGCCGGGTGCCGAACCCGCCGGCGAGGATGATGGCCTGCACGGCGTCAGGCCGATCGCTGCTCGCCGTGGATCTGGCGCTCGATGAGGGCGCAGAAGATGTGGCCCAGCACGATATGGCCTTCCTGGATCTTCTGGGTCTCGTCGTGCGGCACGGCGAGCCAATGGTCGGCGGCCTCGGCCACGGGGCCACGCGCGCGGCCTGTCATCGCCACCGTGACGAGGCCAAGCGCGCGTGCCGCGGCCAAGGCGCGGACCACGTTCTTCGACCGCCCCGAGGTCGAGATTCCAACGAGCACGTCGCCGCGGCGGCCCAGGGCCTCGACCTGGCGCGAAAAGACGCACTCGTAGCCGAAGTCGTTGCCGATCGCGGTCAGCGCGGACGTGTCCACCGTCAACGCTAGACCGGGCATCGCGGGCCGGTCGAAAACGAGCTTGCCCACCAGCTCGGCCGCGAGGTGCTGGCTGTCCGCGGCGCTGCCGCCGTTGCCGCAAAACATCACCTTGCCCCCGTTGCGTATGGACTGCGCGCAGACGTTGGCCACCTGCTCGACCGTATGGCGCAGTTGCACATCCGCGCGCATCGCCTGCATGACCTCCACCGCCTTTGCCAATTCCGCATCAAAGTAGCTCACGTTTCCATCCTTCCCAAAGTTGTCACGCCTTGACCGCGGCGCCGGTCAGCCTGCGCTTTGCCGCGCGGCCCGTCGCACCTTGCCTTCAGTCACGGCGCAAAGCGCTAACGCGATGCCGTAAGCAGCGGCGGCCACGAGCCCCAAGCCAGAAATCCATGCCAGCTTGCGCAAGCGGCTCTCGGTTGCCGCACGCCGCACGAAGCAGCGTACCCGCGCCGAAAGGCGCCGGTCGACGACGCTCGGATCGCCGGCGCTGAGGGCTTCGGCAAGCTCCTGCGTGGACATGAAGCGAAGGCCCGGCAGTGCAGCCAATGCGCCGTCGAGCAAGCGGTCCAGCTCGGCCAATGCGCGCTCGGCATCCTCTGGCTCGCTGGTGAAGTTGAAGCGATGCATTTCGAGCAGGGTCGGTCGGCCAAGGCGGTGTCGCTCGCGGGTCGCTTCCAGCGCCCGTTCCGCCGTGTGACCCAGGGCCGGCTCGAAGTACACGTCGCGCACAACGCAGCGCAGGCCACCGGCAGTCACATCACCGTTGCGCAGGATCTCGCCGTCCGTGACTAGGCGACC
>CALGWX010000135.1 GCA_937936215.1 uncultured Burkholderiaceae bacterium
TCGCGCAGGACAAGCCGCCGATCGTCGCTGCGGCGAGCGACCTGAAGTTCGCGATCACCGAGATCGCCGCCCGCTTCGAGGTCGATACCGGGCGCAAGGTGGCGTTGAATTTCGGGTCCTCGGGTAACTTCGCCCGACAGATCCAGCAGGGGGCCCCGTTCGAGCTGTTCATGTCGGCCGACGAGGACTTCGTCTTCAAGCTGGCGGACGCTAGGCTGACGCGCGACCGTGGCGACCTGTACGCGGTCGGCCGCATCGTGCTGTACGTGCCCAAGGGCTCGAAGATCGCGCTCGACCCCGAACTGAAGGGGCTGCAGGCCGGCTGGGGCGAGGTCCGCAAATTTGCCATCGCCAATCCGGAGCATGCGCCGTACGGGCGCGCGGCCGAGCAGGCGCTGCGCGCGCTGTCGCTGTGGGACTTCGTCAAGCCCAAGCTGGTCCTCGGCGAGAACATCGCACAGACGGCGCAGTTCATCACCACCCGCAGCGCCGAGGCCGGCATCATCGCGCTGTCGCTGGCGCTGGCGCCGGAGTTGGCGCGCCAAGGCGACCACGCGTTGCTGCCGGAAACCCTGCACCATCCGCTGCGCCAGCGGATGGTGCTCACCAAAGGGGCCGGCGAGACGGCGACGATGTTCTACCGCTACCTGCAGCAGCCACCGGCGCGCGCCATCCTGAAGAAGTACGGCTTCGCGCTGCCGGGGGAGTAGGCAGGGAGAATCGGAACGCTGCGGCCCGAAGATCCCGCCGCGCCAGGCTCGATCGCCATGGACTGGGACGCCACGAAGATCTCGCTGCTGCTGGCCGCCGCCACCTGCGTCGTGCTGCTGCCGTTCGCCGTCTGGCTCGGCCGGCGCCTGGCGGTGCACGAGTGGCGCGGCAAGGCGCTGGTCGAGGCGGCGCTGCTGCTGCCGCTGCTGCTGCCGCCGACGGTGGTCGGCTTCTACCTGCTGGTGGCGCTCGGCGGTGGCTCCCCGGTCGGCCAGTGGCTCGACCGCGTCGCCGGGCTGCGGCTGGTGTTCACCTTCGAGGGCCTGCTGTTCGCCAGCCTGATCGTGAACCTGCCGTTCATGGTGCAGCCAATCCAGCGCGCCTTTGCCGCCATCCCCAACAGCCTGCGCGAGGCGGCGTGGGTCTCAGGCCTGTCACGCTGGGAGACGCTGCGCCGGATCGAACTGCCGCTGGCCTGGCCCGGCATCCTGGGCGGCGTGGCGCTGACCTTTGCGCACACGCTGGGCGAGTTCGGCGTCGTGCTGATGGTCGGCGGCAGCATCGCCGGCGAGACCAAGACGCTGTCGATCGCCATCTACGACCGCGTGCAGGCGTTCGACAACGCCGGCGCCAGCCGGATGTCCTTGGTGCTGGTGACCTTCACGCTGGTGGCCCTGTCGGTGGTGTTCGCCACCAGCCAGCGTGGCAAGCGGCACTTGCAGGAGCGCTGATGCCGCAGCTCACGGTCCGGCTGCGGCAAACAGCGCCGATCCCGCTCGACGCCGAGTTCGCCTGCGCGCCGGGCGAACTGCTCGCTCTGGTCGGGCCCTCCGGCAGCGGCAAGACCACGATCCTGCGCGTCATCGCGGGGCTTGCCCGCAGCCGCGAGGGACGCGTAGCGATGGGCGACGACGTCTGGTTCGACACGCAGACTGGCATCGACGTGCCGCCACAGCAGCGTCGCGTCGGGTTCGTGTTCCAGAACTACGCGCTGTTTCCGCACCTGACGGCGCTGCAGAACGTGGCGGTGGCCAGCAGCCGTGCGGATGCCGCCGCGCATGCGCGCGAGGTGCTGGCGCGGGTCCGGCTCGAAGCGCTCGCCGGGCGGCGGCCGGCGCACCTTTCCGGCGGCCAGCAGCAGCGCGTGGCGCTGGCGGGGGCGCTGGCGCGCGAGCCGCTGGCGTTGCTGCTCGACGAGCCTTTTTCGGCCGTCGACCAGGCGGTGCGGCAGGACCTGTATCAGGAACTGGCGGAACTCCGCGGTGGCTTGGCGATGCCGATCGTGCTCGTCACGCATGACCTGCAGGAGGCGCAGCGCCTGGCCGACCGCATCGTCGTGCTCGACACCGGCCGGGTCGTCGCCGCCGGGGCGATCGACGACGTGCTGGCGCAACCGGCGGTGGCGCGACTGATGCCGGGCATGGACGTCGGCTCGGTGCTGCACTGCCGCGTCCGCGGGCACGAAGAGCGCTACGGCTTGACCCTGCTCGAGGTGGACAGCGACTGCGTATTGCGCGTGCCGCGCGTGGATGTCCCCGTGGGCGCAGCGGTGCGGGTGCGCATCCCGGCGCGCGACGTGGCGCTGGCGCTGTCATCTCCCATCGATGTCAGCACGCTGAACCGGCTGCCCGGAGAAGTGTTGCGGCTCGACTCGCTCGATGCGACCCACGTCGACGCCCAGGTGCGCATCGGCGCGTCGGTTCGCCTGCGGGCGCGGCTGACGCGCGAGTCGGCGGAAAGGCTGGCGTTGGCACCGGGGCTGCCGGTATGGTGCCTGATCAAGTCGGTGGCGCTGGACCGCGCCACGATGCTGATGACGGTCGAGGGCGCGGTCAGTCCGGCGGCTGCCGCCGGCGGCCCGTCCACGGGCGCGGCGCGGGGCGGGTCGCCGCCTGCAGTTCGCTGACGGCGGCGTCCGTGGCCGTCGATGCCGCGCGCTCGGCGGCCCGGTAAAGCGCGACCACGCGCAGCCCGAAGGCGGTGACCTCGGTGGCGCCGGCCGTGTTGCGGCCCGGCTGCGTGGTGACCACCGGCTCGCGAAACATGTGGTTCATCGCATCGACGAGTTCCCACGCCCGCTTGTAAGACATTTCCATCGCCCGCGCCGCGGCGGCGATCGAGCGCTCGCGCGCGATGTGCTCGAGCAGTTCCACCTTGCCCGGCCCCAGCCGGCCGGCATCGAAGTCGATGCGCAGGGAAAGCCGGGGCCGCCGCGGCATCAGCTCGCCGAATACGCCAGCCGCACGTAGATCGGCGCGTAAGGCGCCGCCTGCGTCAGCTCGATCAGCGATTCGCGGGCCAGCTCAAGCAGGGCGAGGAAATGCACGATCACCACCGGCACGCCGCGGGCGAGCAGGGCGGCGTCGAAGAGATCACCGAACTCGACGAACTGCCGTCCCTGCAGCCGCTTCAGGATGAGGCTCATGTGCTCGCGCACCGATAGCTGCTCGCGGGTTACATGGTGGTGCGCATAGAGCTTGGCCCGCCGCAGCACCTCGGCCCAGGCCGCCTGCAGGTCCGCTGCCGCCACGGTCGGCAGGCGCTTGGCCATCGTCTGCTCGATGGTCACGACCGCGCGGACGAAGTCGCGGCCGATGCGCGGCAGTTCGTCCAGCTGCGCCGCCGCCAGCTTGATGCGCTCGTACTCCACCAGCCGCCGCACCAGTTCGGCGCGCGGATCCTCGGCCTCCTCGCCGGGGGCGGGCTTCTTCACCGGCAGCAGCATCCGGCTCTTGATTTCGATGAGCATCGCCGCCATCAGCAGGTACTCGGCGGCCAGCTCCAGGTTGCGGCGGCGGATCTGCTCGATATAGGCGAGGTACTGCGCGGTGAGCGCCGCCATCGGGATGTCGAGCACGTTGAAGTTCTGCTTGCGGATCAGGTACAGCAGCAGGTCCAGCGGCCCTTCGAAAGCCTCGAGAAAGACCTCGAGCGCGTCGGGAGGGATGTAAAGGTCTTCGGGCAGCTTGAACAGCGGCTCGCCGTACAGGCGCGCGAGCGCGATGCCGTCGACGACCTCCGGCGTCACGTCAGCGGGGGGCGCGGGTAGAGCATCGACGGCAGATGGGGTGTGGGGCGCGGACATCGGCGCGGCGGCCAGGAAGCGAGCGATGCATGCTAGCAGCGCGACCAAGGGCCTGCTGCGCCTTGAGCGGAACTCAGCGCTGTCTCAAAGCTGGCGAACGCACCCTTTCGATGCGGCGAAGGCACACGGAGAGCACGGAGGCAACAGGGCAAGCTGGCACAACCAGGAAATCCACCGGACACAAC
>CALGWX010000136.1 GCA_937936215.1 uncultured Burkholderiaceae bacterium
CACGTGATGAGCGTGTCTCGCCCTGGGTTGGCCATCATGACGGTGCAGTTCAAGGTGGGCGTGCCGCGCACCGAGGCGCTCGTGCGGCTGTACGACACCGTGCAGTCCCATGCCGACTGGCTGCCGGCCACCCTCGGCACCCTGCCCCCGCTGGTGAAACCCAAGGGCATCGACGACGTGCCGATCGTCGCCCTGACGCTTTACTCCGAACGGCCCGACGCGAGCGCGCTGTCGCTGGCCAAGGTCGCGCACGCGGTCGAGGCCGAGATCAAGCGCGTGCCGGGTACGCGCGAGGTGGTCACGCTCGGCGGCCCCGACCACGTGGTGCGGGTGACGATCGAGCCGGAGCGGATGAACGCGCACGGCATCGTGCTGGCCGACATCGAGCGGGCGCTGGCGGCCACCAACGTGTCGATGCCGGCCGGCAGCCTCACCTCGGGCAACGTCGATGTCGAGGTGCGCACCGGGCAGTTCCTGGCGAACAGCCGCGAGGTCGGCGAGCTGATCGTCGGCGTGCGCCCCGACGGACGCGGCGGCCGCCGGCCCGTCTACCTCGCCGACGTCGCCCGCGTGACCGACGGCGCGGACCTGCCGACCCAGTACGTCTGGCACGCCACGCGCGGCGACGGCAAGGCCGGCGCCGAATTCGCGGCGGTGACGATCGCGGTGTCGAAGAAAGCCGGCGAGAACGCTTCGTCGGTGGCCGACGCGGTGATCGAGCGCGTGGCCCAGCTCAAAGGCCACCTGATCCCCGACGACGTCAAGGTCGTCGAGACGCGCAACTACGGCAACACCGCCCGCGACAAGGCCAACAAGCTGATCCAGAAGCTGATCTTCGCCACCCTTTCGGTGGTGGCGCTGGTGTGGGCCACGCTGGGGCGGCGCGAGGCGCTGATCGTCGGCATCGCGGTGGTGTTGACGCTGGCCACGACGCTGTTCGCCTCGTGGGCCTGGGGCTTCACGCTCAATCGCGTGTCGCTGTTCGCGCTGATCTTCTCGATCGGCATCCTGGTCGACGACGCCATCGTGGTGGTCGAGAACATCCACCGCCGCGCGCAGTTCGACCACGCGCCGCCGGTCGACATGATTCCGCGCGCCGTCGACGAGGTCGGCGGGCCGACGATCCTGGCCACGCTCACCGTGATCGCGGCGCTGCTGCCGATGGCCTTCGTTACCGGGCTGATGGGCCCGTACATGAGTCCGATCCCGATCAACGCCTCGATGGGCATGCTGTTGTCGCTGGCGATCGCCTTCGTGGTGACGCCGTGGCTGGCGCTGCGGCTGCTCCACCACCATCAGGCCGGCGCGAACGCCGCGCCCTCGAGCGCGGACAAGCTCGGCGCCTGGCTGGCGCGCTTCTTCACCCGCGTGATGACCCCGTTCCTGCGCGGCGACGCCGGGCGGGGCAACCGCTGGTGGCTGGCCGGCGGCATCTTCGTGGCCATCGGCCTGGCGGTGGCGCTGGCGCCGCTGAAGCTCGTCGTGCTGAAGATGCTGCCGTTCGACAACAAGTCGGAGTTCCAGGTCGTCGTCGACATGCCCACCGGCACGCCGGTGGAGCGCACGGCGGCGCTGCTGCGCGAGCTGGGTGCCGAGGTCGCCAGGCTGCCGGAGGTCACGCACTACCAGGCGTATGCGGGGCTGTCGGCGCCGATCAACTTCAACGGCCTGGTGCGGCAGTACTACCTGCGCAGCGGCGGCGAGGTCGGCGACCTGCAGGTCAACCTCGTCGACGCGCACGATCGCAAGCGCAAGAGCCATGAGATCGCGCAGACCGTGCGGCCGGCGCTGGAGGCGATCGCCCGCCGCTACGGCGCCGACATCAAGGTGGTCGAGGTGCCGCCCGGCCCGCCGGTGCTCTCGCCGCTGGTGGCGGAGATCTACGGCCCCGATTACGACGGCCAGATGGCCCTCGCGCGCGAGGTGCGCAAGGTCTTCGAGACCACGCCGGACATCGTCGCCATCGACGACAGCCTGCTCGACCCCGGCACGCGTATCCTGCTGCGCGTGGACACCGCCAAGGCGGCGATGTACGGGATCCCGGCGGCGGAGGTCGCCAGGGCGGTGCGAATGGCGCTCGCGGGCGAGGACATCACGCCGCTGCACGATGCGCAGTCGAAGTACGCGGTGCCGGTGCGGGTGGGGCTGGCGCCCGAGGCCAAGGGCGGCCTGGAGGCGGCGCTGAAGCTGAAGCTGCGCGGCCAGCTGCCCACGGCCGACGGCCGCACCGAGCAATACGAGATCGCGCTGGCGGAACTGGTCACCCCGGTGACAGCCCCGCGCGAGCGGGTGATTTACCGCAAGAACCTGCAGCCGGTGGTCTACGTGGTCGGCGACGTGGCCGGCGGCCCGGGCAAGACCGACTCGCCGCTGTACGGCATGTTCGAGATGCGGCCGGCGCTGGCCAAGCTCACGCCGCCCGGCGGACTGCCGCTGCACGAGTACTGGATCGCGCCGCCGTCGAACCGCTACGCCGCGTACGGGCTGAAGTGGGACGGCGAGTGGCAGGTCACCTACGAGACCTTCCGCGACATGGGCATCGCCTACGGCGTCGGGCTGATCCTGATCTACCTGTTAGTGGTGGCGCAGTTCCGCTCGTACCTCACGCCCCTGATCATCATGGCGCCCATTCCGCTGACGATCATCGGCGTGATGCCGCTGCACGCGCTGCTCGGGGCGCAGTTCACCGCCACCAGCATGATCGGGATGATCGCGCTGGCCGGCATCATCGTGCGCAACTCGATCCTGCTGGTCGACTTCGTCAACCTGAAGATGGAAGAGGGCGCGGCGTTCCAGCAGGCGGTGATCGACGCCGCCGCCACCCGCGCCAAGCCGATCGTGCTGACCGCCGTGGCGGCGATGCTTGGGGCGCTGTTCATCCTCGACGACCCGATCTTCAACGGGCTGGCGATCGCGCTGCTGGGCGGCATCTTCGTCTCGACGCTGCTGACGCTGGTCGTCATCCCGGTGCTGTACTACGCCGCCAATTACCGCCGCCTGGGCAAGCGCCCGGTGGCTGTGCCTACCCCTAACCCCAACCTTGAAGGAAGCACGTCATGACCGTTGAACGCCTGATCCGCGTCTTCGCCGGCAGCTTCATCCTGCTGTCGCTCGCCCTCGGCATCGAGGGCAGCCCGATTTTCGTCTCCAAGTGGTGGTTGGCCTTCACCGCCTTCGTCGGCGCCAATCTGCTGCAGTACGGGATTACCAACGTCTGCCCGCTGGGGTGGATACTGAAGAGGGCGGGCGTGCCAGAATCGCGCCCGGCAACCTCATGAGCGAGTGTCCCCTGATGGATAAGAGTGCCGAAGAAGCACGTCGCGCCCTGGTTCTGCGCCTGAAGCGGGTCGAGGGGCAGCTGCGCGGCATCCAGAGCATGATTGAAAGCGGCGCCGACTGCGAGGAGATCGCGCTGCAGATGTCCGCCAGCCGCAAGGCGCTGGACAAGGCCTTCTTCGAGATGGTCGCCTGCGCCATCGAGCACCCGCAATTTTCCGCCGCCAAGGGCGAGAAGACCACGCAGCGCGTGCAGCGGATGGCGCGGACGCTGGCGAAGTTCGCGTAGCGCAGGGGTCGGGATCAGCGCCTGGGCTGCGGCTGGCCGTAGGCGCTGAACTTCTCGATGACCTGCGCCATTTCTCCCTCGGCCAACCGCGGCGGCTCGCCGAGCGCCAGCGCGGCGAGGTGCAGCCGGGCCAGGTGCTCGACCTCGATGGCCAGCGCCGCGGGGCGTTTGGCTGCTGGCGGGCGTTGGCGGCGCACGGCCGGCGCTGCCGCCGCGTCACGATTCGTTTGAGAGCCGCCGCCGCGCGGCCTGCTGTCTTTCTGCTGAGCTGCCTCCGGCGGCCCTCGCGCATCGCGCCGGCCGCGGCGAGATCAGCGCAGCGGCACGATGAGCAGCGCGCCGAAATGCGAGTACCAGTAGTCTGGCCCGGCCTCGTAGCCGCTGGCGCGCTGGTAGTTGACAAAGAAGCGCAGGTGCGCGCCGCCGGCCAGCGGCCCCTCGGCGCGCAAGCCGGCGGCTGCCGTCGGGTTGCGGGTGCTGCGGTCGATCCGCTCGCGGCCGCCGCCGGCGAACGCCGAGGCCGTCCAGGCGCCGGCGGCGGTGCCGAGGCGCCGCCGCACGGCGAGGACGATGTCCGCGATGTCGTAGTTTCCGGGGTTGAAGTAGCGCCGCGGCACCGCGATGTCGTCCGACTCGTAGCCGCGGTAGCGCAGCTGCAGCGTCACCCCGTGCTCGGGCAGCAGCGCTAGGATCAGGCGGCCGCGCAGGTGATTGCGGTCGTTGCCATCGCTGAAGTGCTGGCGTCCGGCCAGGGCGATGGCCGTGACGCGGGAGCCGAAGTCCTGCTCGACGCTGGCGCCGGCGAAGGTCGAAACGAGCCCGTCCTCGATCGCTGCGCGCGTCTCGACCCAGTCGCTGGCCGCCACCAGTTCGATTCCGGTCGATTCGCCGAGCCGGCGGTTGAAGGTCGCCTCGCCGACGGCGCGCGTGCGTCCGCCGACGCGGGAGGCGCCGACGTCGATGAC
>CALGWX010000137.1 GCA_937936215.1 uncultured Burkholderiaceae bacterium
CTGCCGCCGCAGGCATCGTGAGCGGCTATCGGCGCCTTGGGAAATGCCAATTAGCCCGCCGCAACGTCAGCCTCTAACATGTGCGCATCTATGAGACTGTTAGGGAGAAAGCCCGATGGCCAAGAAGAAAGCGGAACAAAAGGCGGCGGCGATGGGCGCGCCGGCGATCGACATCGGCATCGACGCCAAGGACCGGGAGAAGATCGCCGAGGCGCTGTCGCGCCTGCTCGCCGACACCTTCGGCCTGTACTTGAAGACGCACAACTTCCACTGGAACGTGGAAGGGCCGATGTTCAACACGCTGCACCTGATGTTCATGGAGCAGTACACCGAGCTGTGGAACGCGCTCGACGAGATTGCCGAGCGCGTCCGCGCGCTGGGGCATCCGGCTCCGGGCGGCTACAAGGCGTTCGCCAAGTTGTCGTCGATCGAGGACACCGAGGGCGTGCCGGAGGCGATGGAAATGGTCCGCCAACTCGTCAAGGGCCACGAGGCCGTGGCGCGCACCGCGCGCGCGGCCTTCGGCCCGGCCGAGAAGGCCGGCGACCAGCCCACCGCCGACTTGCTGACGCAGCGCCTGCAAATCCACGAGAAGACGGCGTGGATGCTGCGCAGCCTGCTGAAGTAGGCCGCCGGGCGCATTCCTTCGCGCCATGTCTCTGCGCCGCGCGACGCGCGTCGGCGGTGGCGAGGAACTCTTCGTGATCGGCCCGGGGTTGCGGCGAGCAGCGGGACCGTCCAAGGCATTACAGCGAGCCGGACGGCCGCGCGGCCCGGACGCACGGCACGTCCATTCGCGGTTAGGCGGAGGTCGAGGCGCCCCGCGCCAGGTTGACGCAGGGCGTGGCACCGCGGGCCGAAGCGATGGGCCGTGCCTTCGGCGGGCGCGCAGTGGTCTCGGCGGCGGGCGCGCCGCGTCAAAGGGGCGGTCAGACCTCGATGCGCTTGGTGCTGTCGGGGTCGAACAGGTGCATGTGCTCCGGCGCGAAGCGCAGCGGCATCTTGCCCTCGCGCGCCACCACCGAGGTGTGCAGCCGCGCCGCGATGCGGGCACCGCGCCGGTCGGCGCCGAGATGGCCGTAGACGAGCGAGTCCGACCCCAGCAGCTCGATGAAGTCGATGTCGGGCGACAGCGAGGCGTCGCTTTCGGTGCAGGTCTCGAGATGCTCGGGCCGCACGCCGAGCAGCACGCTGCGGCCTTCGAGTGACGGGCGCGGTTCGGGCAGGCGGACGAACACGTCGCCGTCGCTGGCCAACGTGCGGCCGTTGTCGCGGATCCGGCCGGGAATCAGGTTCATCGGCGGCGAGCCGATGAAGCCGGCGACGAACGTGCTCGCCGGCTTGCTGTAGACCTCCAGCGGCGCGCCGATCTGCTCGCTGCGGCCGGCGTTCATCACCAGCATCCGCTGCGCGAGCGTCATCGCCTCGACCTGGTCGTGGGTGACGTACAGGGTGGTCGTCTTCAGCCGCTGGTGCAGCGCCTGCAGCTCGCTCCTCATCTGCACCCGCAGCTTGGCGTCGAGATTCGACAGCGGCTCGTCGAAGAGGAACACCAGCGGCTCGCGCACGATCGCGCGGCCCATCGCCACCCGCTGCCGCTGCCCGCCGGAAAGCTCGCGCGGCCTTCGCTTCAGCAGCTGCGACAGCTCCAGGATCTCGGCGGCGCGCTGCACCCGCGCCTCGATGTCCGCCTTGGAGCGTTTCTGGATCTTCAGCCCGTAGGCCATGTTGTCGTACACGCTCATGTGCGGGTACAGCGCGTAGTTCTGGAACACCATGGCGATGTTGCGGTCCTTCGGTTCCAGGTCGTTGACCACGCGGCCGCCGATGGCGATCTCGCCGGAGGTGATCGACTCCAGGCCGGCCACCATGCGCAGCAGTGTCGACTTGCCGCATCCCGAAGGCCCGACCATGACGACGAACTCGCCGTCGCCGATGTCCATGGAGATGCCCTGGATCACCTGCACGGCGCCGAAGGACTTGTAGACGTTCCGAATCGAGACGCCGGCCATTTCGCTATTTCTCGGTCTCCACCAGGCCCTTGACGAACCACCGCTGCATCAGCAGCACCACCAGCGCCGGCGGCAGCATCGCCAGCATCGCCGTGGCCATGACCAAGTTCCACTCGTTGGCGGCGTCGCCGCCGACGATCATCCGCTTGATGCCGATGACCACCGTGTACATCGACTCGTCGGTGGTGATCAGCAGCGGCCACAGGTACTGGTTCCAGCCGTAGATGAACTGGATCACGAACAGCGCCGCCATCGTGGTCTTCGACAGCGGCACCACGACGTCCCAGAAGAACCGCATCGGCCCGGCGCCGTCGATGCGCGCGGCCTCGGCCAGCTCGTCGGGGATGGTCATGAAGAACTGCCGGAACAGGAAAGTGGCGGTGGCCGAGGCGATCAGCGGCAGCGTCAGGCCGGCATAGGAGTTCAACAGGTGCAGGTCGGCGATGACCTTGAAGGTCGGGATGATGCGCACCTCCACCGGCAGCATCAGGGTGACGAAGATCATCCAGAAGAAGAACATCCGCAGCGGGAAGCGGAAGTAGACGATCGCGAACGATGAGATGATCGAAATCGCGATCTTGCCGAAGGTGATGCCCAGCGCCATCACCGCGCTGTTGAACAGCATCGTCGCCACCGGCGCCTTCGAGCCCTTTTCCGTGCCGGCGAACAGCACCTGCGAGTAGTTCTCCAGCAGGTGATCGCCCGGCCGCAGCGGCATCGGCACCGACATGATCTGCTCGAGCGTCAGCGTCGAGGCGACGAAGGTCACGTACACCGGGAAGGCGATGACCACCACCCCGACGACCAGCACGAGGTGCGCGAAGAGATCCAGACCCGGTCGGCGTTCGACCATGTTCAGAAGCGTCCGGCCTCGCCCGGCCGCTGACCGATCCCCCGGCGTACCGGGGGCGGCAACGAGCGTGGCGGTCGTGTCATTTCAGTACTGCACCTTGCGCTCGATGAAGCGGAACTGCACCACGGTGAGCGCGATGACGATCGCCATCAGGATGACCGACTGCGCCGACGAGCCGCCGAGGTCGCCGGCCTTGACGCCGTCGTGATACACCTTGTACACGAGGATCTGGGTCGACTGCGCCGGCCCGCCCTGCGTGGTGGCGTCGATGATGCCGAAGGTGCCGAAGAACGCGTAGACGACGTTGACGACCAGCAGGAAGAAGGCGGTCGGCGACAGGAGCGGAAAGACGATGGTCCAGAAGCGCCGCGCCGGCCCGGCGCCGTCGATGGCCGCCGCCTCGATCAGCGAGCGGGGGATCGACTGCAGGCCGGCCAGAAAGAAGAGGAAGTTGTAGCTGATCTGGTTCCACACTGCCGCCATCACCACGAGCAGCATGGCCTGGTTGCCGTCGATGACCCAGTTCCAGTGGATGCCCCAGCCCTTCAGCACATGGGTGACGATGCCGATCGAGGGTGCGAAGATGAACGCATACAGGACGCCGGCGACCGCCGCCGCCACCGCGTACGGCCAGATCAGCAGCGTCTTGTAGACCACCGCGCCGCGCACCACGCGGTCGGCCATCACCGCCAGTAGCAGCGACAGCGCAATGCCGATGCCGGACACCAGCACGCTGAAAATGGCGGTGATGCGGAATGAACTGAGGTAGTTCGGGTCGCGCAGCAGGGTGTAGAAATTCTGCAGGCCGACGAACTGCGTGCGCAGCCCGAAGGCGTCCTGCAACTGGAACGAGTACCAGATCGCCTGCGACGCCGGCCAGTAGAAAAAGACGACGGTGATGATGAGCTGCGGCGCCACGAGCGCGAACGGCAGCCACGCCGACCGGAAGACAACGCGCTTTTCCATCCGCGCCCGGCCGTTCCTTCGCTACTGGCCGCCGTCTCTGCGGCGGCGGCCAGGCGTCAGGTCAATCCGATCGCGACGATCGGCTGCCGCTCGAATCAACGGTTCGCGGCCTCGAACTGGCGCAGGATCTCGTTGCCGCGCCTGACCGCCGCGTCGAGCGCGCTCTTGGCGTCCTTCTTGCCTGAGAACACTGCCTCCATCTCCTCTTCGATCACCGTGCGGCCCTGCACGAAGTTGCCGAAGCGCAGACCGCGGGAGTTATCGGTCGGCGGCTTGTTCGTGAGCTGCAGCACCGCCAGCTCGGCGCCGGGATCTTTCTGGTAGAAGCCGGACTGCTTGGTGGCCTCGTAGGCAGCCATCGTGATCGGCACATAGCCGGTGCCGATGTGCCACTGCACTTGCACGTCGGTGCGCGACAGGAAGGCCAGGAATCGGGCCACCCCCTTGTATTCCTCCGGCTTGCGGCCGGCCATCACCCACAGCGAGGCGCCGCCGATGATCGAGTTCTGCGGCGCACCCTTGACGTCGTCGTGATAGGGGATGAAGTTGATCGACCAGTCGAACTTGGCCGCGCGGCGGATGCCGGCCTGGGCGCCGGTGCTGCCGGTGAACATGGCGCACTCGCCGCTGGAGAACTTGGCGTCACCCTGGTTGGTGCGGCCGGCGTAGGTGAACAGGCCGCGCTTGGCCAGATCGCCCAGCATGGTCAAGTGGCGCACGTGCAGCGGCGAATTGAACACGAAGGTCGTGTCCAGCCCGCCCATGCCGTTCTGCTTGGTGCCGATCGGCACGTTGTGCCAGGCGCTGAAGTTCTCCATGTGCGTCCATGACGGCCAGCTCGTCGTGTAGACGCAGTCCTGGCCAGCGGCCTTCAGCTTCTCGGCCACGGCGACGAACTCCTTCCACGTCTTGGGCGCCACCGGAGGCAGGCCGGCCTTCTTGAAGGCGTCCTTGTTGATGTAGAACATCACGGTCGAGCTGTTGAAGGGAAACGACAGCATGTTGCCCTTCACGTCGGAGTAGTAGCCGGTGACCACCGGCAGGTAGGCCTTCGGGTCGAACGGCTCGTTCTGCTCCTTCATAAGCTGGTAGACGGGCTTGATGGCGCCCCGGGCGGCCATCATCGTCGCCGTGCCGACCTCGAAGACTTGCAGCAGGTGCGGCGCCTGGCCGGCGCGGAACGCGGCGATCGCCGCCGTCATCGACTCGGGGTAGCTGCCCTTGTAGACGGCAACGACCCGGTATTCCTTCTGCCGCTCGTTGAACTTCTTGACCAGCTCGTTGAGCTGGTCGCCGAGTGCCCCGCCCATCGAGTGCCACCACTGGATC
>CALGWX010000138.1 GCA_937936215.1 uncultured Burkholderiaceae bacterium
GGTCGGTGCCCAGCCAGCGGCCGAGCAGGCCGAGGTCATCGTCAAAAGAGGCCAGCCCCTTCAGGTAAAGGACATAGTCGGCGAAGGGATGGTTCGGATTCAGCTTCAGGAACCGGTCCGCGGCGGCGATCGCCTGCGCGAACTCGCGCTCCTTGTAGTACGCGTAGGCGATCTCGATCTGCGCCTGCTGCGCGTAGCGACCGAAGGGGTAGCGGGCTTCCAGGCGGGTGAGCAGCTCGCGCGCGCGCTGCCAGTTGCCCGCCGCCATTTCGGTCTTCGCCTCTGCATACAATTGCTCGGCCGACATCTTGGCCGACGGATCGCTCGACAGCGAGCCGCAGGCGGACAGCAGCAGGGCCGCGGTCGCCACGGCAACCAGCCCTGAACGCATTCCCCAACCGATCACGCGCCGGACCATGCGCCGCTCCTCGTTTGCCGCGCGCGAGTATATCGACCACGCGACGAGCGCCGCGCCCGAGGCCGATGCACTCGACGCCGACGACGCGGACACCGCCCTCGCGCCGCGGCAGCTCAGCGTGCCGCCGGCGATGGCGGGGCTGCGCCTGGACAAGGCCCTGGCGCAACTGGTGCCCGACATTTCCCGCAGCCGGCTGCAGCAGTGGATCGGGGCGGGCGCGGTACGCGTCGACGGCGCCGCGGCAAGCGTCCGTCAGGCGCTGCACGGCGGCGAAACCATCGACGTGGTGCCGCTGCCGGCGCCTGAGGACCTGGCGCTGCGGCCCGAGCTAATTGCGCTCGATGTCGTTTACGAGGACGCGCACATGGTGGTGCTGAACAAGCCGCCTGGCATGGTCGTGCACCCGGCCGCCGGCAATTGGTCGGGCACGCTCGCCAACGGCCTGCTGGCGCGCTTCCCGCAGACGGCCGCGCTGCCGCGCGCCGGGATCGTGCACCGCCTCGATGCCGGCACCTCGGGCCTGATGGCGGTGGCGCTGACGCTGCGGGCGCAGACCGACCTCGTGCGGCAGCTGCAGGCGCGCAGCGTGATGCGCGAGTACTGGGCCATCGTCGTTGGCGCGGCGCCGAAGGCGATCACGATCGACGCCGCGCTCGCCCGCGACCCGCGCAACCCGCTGCGCTTCGCGGTCAGCCGCTCGCCGCGCGCCAAGCCGGCGCGCACCCACGTGCGCTGCGTGCAGACGGTGGGCAGCGGCCGCGCGGCGGTCTCCTGGGTGGCGTGCCGCCTCGACACTGGCCGAACGCATCAGATCCGCGTCCACCTGGAGTCGGTGGGCCTGCCGTTGCTGGGCGATCCGGTCTATCGGCGCGGCCGGCCGACGCAGCTCGAAAGTGCGCCGGCGTGGGTCGCGTTCCCGCGCCAGGCGCTACACGCCTGCCGGCTCGGCCTGCGGCATCCGGAAAGTGGCGCAGTGATGTCTTGGTTTCGCCCACCGCCGGAAGACATGCGCACGCTGATGCGAAGCTGCGGCTTCGCCGGCGGCGACGAGCCCGTGGAGGCCTTCGGGTGAGCGCGAGCGTCCCGGGACAGTGGATCGTTCCGGCCTGGCCGGCCCCTGGCCGGGTGCGCGCGCTCATCACGACACGCGACGGCGGCGTGTCCACCGGGCCGTTCGGCGCCGGCACCGGCGGCGGCATGAACGTCGGCTTGCGCAGCGGCGACGTGGAGCACGACGTTCTGGCCAATCGCGCCCGGCTGCGCCGCCTCCTGCCAGGCGAGCCGCGCTGGCTCGACCAGGTGCACGGCGCGCGCGTGGCCTGGATCGACCGCGAGGCGGACCCGGCGCCGGCCGACGCAGCGGTATCGACGCGGGCCGGCCACGTCTGCGTCGTCACCGTGGCCGACTGCCTGCCGGTGCTGCTGACCGACCGTGCCGGTGATGTGGTCGGTGTGGCGCACGCCGGCTGGCGCGGCCTTGCCGCGGGCGTGATCCAGAACACCGTGGCGGCGATGCGGCTGGCGCTGGGCTGCGGCGATGCCGCGCTCATGGCCTACCTCGGGCCGGCGATCGGGCCACGCTGGTTCGAAGTCGGCGCCGAAGTGCTGCTCGCCATGCGGCAGCGGCTGCCGCGCTGCAACGAGGCCTTCGCGCCACTGCGCGAGGGCAAGTACCTATGCGATCTGGCCGCTCTGGCGCGGCAGGCGCTGGGAGAAGTGGGGATCGACGAGGTATACGGGGGCGACGAATGTACCTACAGCGATGCGGCCCGCTTCTACAGCTTCCGCCGCGACCGCGTGACCGGCCGCCATGCGGCACTGATCTGGCGACAGCCTTGAGCGCGACCGCTTTTGCGTGAAGCCGAGGTTTGACACTGGGGCGGGGGCGTGTGGAGAATCGGCCGCGGCGGTCGGCCTCGATGCGTGCGCGGTGCGCGTGGCGCAGTGACAGATCAAAAAGGAAGGAGACATCGGCCATGGCAAGGGGGTCGAATGCAGGCACGGCAAAGTCATTGCGGCGCAGCGGCCGCCGGGCCGTGCCGGCCACTGGCGAGGCGCCGAGGTCGGCACCCGGTGGGGCCAGTTCCGGCGGGCCGTCCGACGCGGCGGCCAACCCCTGGCTTGCCATGTGGTCGCAGCTTGCCGAGTCGCTGCAGGCGCCAGTGACGCCGCAGGCGATACCGCAGTTCAGCATCAACGCGCAGCGGGTCGCCGAGCTGCAGAAGCACTACGTCGATCAGCTGACAGGGCTTTGGCGGGAGTTCCTGCAGCACCCCGAGAAGGCGGCCGAGCCCATCAAGGACAACCGCTTCGCCGACCCGGCCTGGCAGGCCAATCCGCTCGCCTCGTTCTACGCCCGGGCGTATCTGCTCAACGCCGACTTCATGAATCGGCTCGCCGACGCCGTGGAGACCGACCGCAAGACCAAGCGGCGGGTGAAGTTCGCGGTGTCGCAGTTCGTCGATGCCGCCTCGCCGTCGAATTACCTGGCGCTGAACCCCAAGGCGCAGAAGACGCTGATCGAGACCGGGGGCGAGAGCCTGAAGGCGGGACTGGCCAACCTGCTGAAGGACCTGCAAAAGGGCAAGATCTCGCAGAGCGACGAATCCGCCTTTGAAGTCGGCCGCAACGTGGCCACCAGCGAGGGCATGGTGGTCTACGAGAACCGCCTGTTCCAGCTGATCCAGTACAAGCCGCTGACGGCGAAGGTGCGGGCGCGGCCGTTCCTGTTCGTGCCGCCTTCGATCAACAAGTTCTACATCCTCGACCTGCAACCGGACAACTCGATGGTCCGTTTCGCCGTCGAGCGCGGCAACACCGTCTTCCTGATGTCGTGGAAGAACCCGCACGAGCCCGAGCGCAACCTCACCTGGGACGACTATCTCGAGGACGGTCCCATCAGGGCCATCCACGTCGTGCAGGAGCTGACCGGCGTGGCGCAGCCGAACGTGCTCGGCTTCTGCATCGGCGGCACGCTGCTGGCCTGCGCGCTGGCGGTGATGTACGCACGCGGCGAGGACCCGGTGGCGAGCCTCACCCTGATGACCTCGCTGCTGGACTTCGAAGACGCCGGCGTGCTCGAGGTGTTCATCGACGAGGCACACGTGCGGCTGCAGGAGCGCCGCTTCGCCAAGGGCGGGTTGATGCCGGGCAAGGATCTGGCCAACACCTTCTCGAGCCTGCGGCCCAACGA
>CALGWX010000139.1 GCA_937936215.1 uncultured Burkholderiaceae bacterium
CCGGCGAGTTCTCGTCCGGCGCATACTGACCCCGCGCGATGCGCCTGGCGCGGCGCGCGCCCGCCGGCTGCTGCAACGAAAAGGCGGCGGTCAACCCGAAAGCGAAAGACCGCTCGCGCCGCAGCGGCCGTGCGCGGGTGGCGCGCTCGCCGCTTGCCACCCCCGATGCCAGCGGTGCCCCCTCAACCGCCGGCGGCCTCCGCGTAGACATGCTCGGGGCCCGGAAAACGCCCCGCCTGCACGTCGGCCACGTAGGCGCGCACCGCCGCTTCGAGCGAGCCGGCGCCGGCCAGAAAGTTCTTGACGAAGCGCGGCCGCCTGCCGACGCCGGCGCCGAGCAGGTCGTGCAGCACCAGCACCTGCCCGCTGCAGGCCACACTGGCGCCGATGCCGATGGTGATCAACTGCATCGACTCGGCGATGCGGCGGGCCAGCGGCTCGGGCGTAGCCTCGATCACCATCATCGCCGCGCCGGCGTCCTGCAGCGCGCGGGCGTCTCCGAGCAGCCGCTGCGCCGCCTCGGCCCCGCGCCCCTGCACTCGGTAGCCGCCGAAGACGTTGACGCTCTGCGGCGTCAGGCCGACGTGGGCGCACACCGGGATGCCGCGGCGGACCATGAACTCGACGGTGGCCGCCATCTCCGCGCCGCCTTCGATCTTGACCATCTGGCAGCCTGCCTGCATCAGCGTCACCGCGTTGGCGAACGCCTGCTCTGGGCCGAGCTGGAACGAGCCGAACGGCATGTCGGCAACGATGAAGGCCCGTGCCGCGCCGCGCGCCACCGCCGCCGTGTGGTAGGCGACATCGGCCACCGTCACCGGCAGCGTCGAATCGTGGCCCTGCACCACCATGCCGAGCGAGTCGCCGATCAGCAGGATGTCGACGCCGCAGGCGTCCAGCGTGGCCGCAAAGCTGGCGTCGTAGCAGGTCAACATCGCCAGCTTGCGGCTGGCGGCGAACTTGCGCAGGTCGTGCAGCGTTAGGCGGGGCGTGGCCGAATGCGTCGACATGGCGTCTCTCCGCAAGGCGGTGGGCCGGGAAAAGATATCGCGGCCGCCCGCGGAAGGCGGTCGGTCACTTCCCGATGCAGAAGCGGGAAAAGATCCGGCCGAGCAGGTCGTCGGCGGTCACCTCGCCGGTGATCTCGCCGAGCCGCTGCCCCGCCAGCCGCAGTTCCTCGGCGAACAGCTCGAGGTAGGCGTTGCCGTAGCCGTGCTCGGCGTCGAGCTGGGCGGCGGCGGCCGACAGGTGCTCCTGCGCGCGCGCCAGCGCCTGCAGGTGCCGCTCGCGGGCGAGGAAAACGTCCTCGCCGGTGGTGCTCGCGCTCCAGCCGGCCACCTCCAGCAGCGCCTCGCGCAGGCCGTCCAGGCCCGCGCCGGTCTTGGCCGACAGCCACACCCGGTCGCCCTCGCGGCGCGGCGCGAGGCCGATGAGGTCGATCTTGTTGGTCACCGTCAGCAGCGGCACGCCACGGCCAGCGTGGCGGGTGACCTGCGCCAGCACCTCGGCGTCGGCCGCCGGCGCGGCAGCGTCGACCAGGTGCAGGATCACGTCGGCGCGCGCCACCTCGGCCAGCGTGCGCTCGATGCCGAGGCGCTCCACCGGGTCTTCGGTCGGCCGCAGCCCGGCGGTGTCGATCACGTTGAGCAGGATGCCGTGCACCGCCACCGGCTGCACGATGCGGTCGCGCGTGGTGCCGGCCACCGGCGTGACGATCGCCACCTCCTCGCCGGCCAGCGCGTTGAGCAGGCTCGACTTGCCGACGTTGGGCGCGCCGACCAGCACCACGTTCAACCCATCCCGCAGCACCGCGCCCTGGCGCGAGCGCGCCATTACGTCGTCGAGCTGCTGCCGGATCGCGGCCAGGCGGCCGCGCGCGTCGGCGGCCTGCAGGAAGTCGATCTCCTCCTCCGGGAAGTCCAGCGTGGCCTCCACCAGCGTGCGCAGCTCCAGCAGCGCTTCGACCAGCGCCGTGATCCGGCGCGAGAACTCGCCGGTGAGCGAGCGGCTCGCCGAGCGTGCCGCCGCCTCGGTGCTGGCGTCGATCAGGTCCGCCACCGCCTCGGCCTGCGCCAAGTCCAACCGGTCGTTGAGGAACGCGCGGCGGGTGAATTCGCCCGGCGTCGCGATGCGCAAACCGATGGGGCGGCCGGCTTCGAGGCAGCGCGCCAGCAGCAGTTGCAGCACCACGGGCCCGCCGTGGCCCTGCAGTTCCAGCACGATTTCGCCGGTGTAGGAGTGCGGCGCCGGAAAGAGCAGCGCCAGCCCCTCGTCGATCGGCCGGCCGGTGGCGTCGAGAAAGCGCGCGAAGGTGGCACGCCTCGGCTGCAGCCGCTGCGCCGGCGCCGGTCCGAGCACGCCTTCCAGCACCGGCGCCAGGTCGGCGCCGGAAACGCGCACGATGCCGATGCCGCCGCGGCCCGGCGCGGTGGCGATGGCGGCGATCGGGTCGCTGTCGGAGAACACGGAAAAACGCTAACACGCCGCGCCGCCGAGGCTTCTTGTACCCTCGCCGACAACGCCTGCTGCCCAACCCTGCCGGATGTCCTACGACAACGACCCACTGGTCAAGTACGGCCGCACGCTCGCCGGCGTGCTGATCGCCGTGGTGCTGTCGGTGCTGATCGCTGCCGTCATTGGCGGCAGCCTGCCGCTCGACTACGGCGGCCGCGCCTGGGTCTACACCGGCCTGGTCGTGTATGTGGCCGCCGGCGGCTTCGTGCTGTTCAAGCTGACGGCCGGCGCCGAGCAGGGCGGGCTGTCGCTGGCGCGGGTGCTGAAGTGGACCGCGTCGCTCTGGATCTGGCCGCTGTTCCTGCTGCTGCGCCGTTAGTCGCCGCCGCCGAGGACCGGCACCGCGCTTGCCGGACTCGGCGCCGGCGCTGACTTCCCGCCCTCCACCGCGGCCGACGAGGCCGCCTGCCGAGCGGTGCCGCCCCGCTGCGACAGCCCGGTGCGCCGAGCGGCTAGCCCGGATATTTCACGACGGACGCGGGACTTGCGAGGATGACGGGGCGAGCCAGGTTGCGCGCGACAGAGGCGCAGTCAAAGGCCGGTGGGCCTTTGCGAGCACTCGAGCGCAAGATGGCTGGCCCGGCGACGTTCAAGCCCGCGTAGCCCGGCGAGCCAAGGTAGCCGCACGGTTCATATGCCGCAAGCGCGTGGCCAGGCCGACGAAATCGCCCATTCGGGGGCGACCTCGTGAAACATCCGGGCTAGCCCACCGGCTTCGCCTTGGCGATCTGCTTCGTCACGTACCACTGCTGCGCGATCGACAGGATGTTGTTCACCAGCCAGTACAGCACCAGGCCGGCGGGGAACATGAAGAACATGACGCCGAAGATGAAGGGCATCGCCGCCATCACCTTGGCCTGCACCGGATCCGGCGGCGTCGGGTTCAACTTGTACTGGATCCACATGGTGGCCATCATCAGCAGCGGCAGGATGAACCACGGATCGGGCGTGGCCAGGTCCTTCACCCACAGGATCCACGGCGCGTTGCGCATCTCGACGCTGGCGAGCAGCACCCAGTACAGGGCGATGAAGACGGGGATCTGCACCAGGATCGGCAGGCAGCCGCCGAGCGGGTTGATCTTCTCGGTCTTGTACAGCTCCATCATCGCCATGTTCAGCTTCTGCTTGTCGTCGCCGTACTTTTCCCGCAGCGCCATCAGGCGCGGGGTGACCTCCTTCATCTTGGCCATCGACTTGTAGCTGGCCGCCGACAGCGGATAAAACGCCGCCTTGATCAGCACCGTCAGCAGCACGATCGCCCAGCCCCAGTTGCCCACCAGGCCGTGCAGGAACTGCAGCAGCCAGAACAGGGGCTTGGCGATGAAGGTGAGCCACCCGTAGTCGACCACCAGTTCCAGCCCCGGCGCGATCTGCTCCAGCGCGCGCTGGTCCTGCGGGCCGACATAGAGGGTCGAGCGGAAGCTGGCCGAGGCGCCGGCGGCGATCGCCGGCAGCGGCGAGATGGCGCCGACCGCGTACAGGTTCCGGTCGACCATCCGGCTGTAGTTCTCGCGCGGCGTGCCCGCGGGCGGCACCCACGCCGAGACGAAGTAGTGCTGGATCATCGACACCCAGCCGTTATCGGCGCTGGTCACGTGCGACTGCTTCTTCTTCTCGATGTCCGAGAAGTCGACCTTCTGGAACTTGCCCGCCTCGGAGTAGAACGCTGGCCCGGTGAAGGTGTAATACAAGCCCGACTCGCCCTCCGGCTTGTTGCCGTCGCGCATCAGCTGCAGGTACACCGAGGGCTGCACCGCCGCGCTGCCCAGGTTCTCGATGTCGTGGCGGACCTCGATGTCATAGCGGCCGCGGTGAAAGACATACGTCTTGGTGAGCCGCACGCCACCGGACTCCGAGACGAAGCGGACCTCGAGCTGGTCCTGCCCCGGCTCGAGCCGCGTCGGCCCGTCCACCTTCACGAACGGCGTCCGGTGGTTGGGCAGTTCCGGCGCGCCGATCAGGCCGGTTTGCGCCATGTACACGCGGGTGGGGCTCACGTCGAGCAGCACCACGTTCGCGTCGGGGTCCTGCTTCTTGCCGGTGACGAGCGACAGGAAGCCGGCCGCCGTCCAGTCCGGCGCCACCCGCTGCTGCAGCAACTCGGCGCGCGCCAAGACCGCGCCGGCGAGATCGATGTCGGCGCGAAGGCGGTCGGTCTCGATGCGCACCCGCTGGTCGCGCGGCGCGGTGGCCGCAGGTGGCGGTTCGGCGGCAGCGGGCGGTGCCGCCGGCGCCGCGCTCGGTTGCGGCACGCTCGAATCGAGCGGTACGGCCGAGGGCGGCGCTGCCGCCGGCTGCGGGGTTGGGGCCGGGGCCGCGGGCGCGGCGGCCTGCTGCTGCCCGCTTGGTGGCGGGCCGCCGAGCAGCGATGGCCGCCCCTGATAGCGCTGCCAGTTGTCCCAAAGGAACAGCAGCGACATGGCAAAGATCACCCACAACACCGTGCGTTGGAAATCCATGCCTTCTCTCATCGCTCCGACGTTCGTGGGGATTCATCCGGCCGCGGCGCATCGGCGCACCAGCAGCGCCAGCGAAAGGCCGACGGCACCGGGTCGACGCCGCCGGCGCCGTAGGGGTGACAGCGCGCCAGCCGCGCCGCCGCCATGTAGGCGCCGCGCGCGGCGCCGTGCCGTTCGATCGCCTCGCGGGCGTACTCGGAACAGGTCGGCCAGTAGCGACAACTGCCGCCGACCCAGGGCGACAGCAGGTATTGATAGGCGCGCAGCAGCGCCAGCAGCAGCGTCTTCACGGCCTTGCCTGGGCGCGAAGTTCGCCGGCCAGCCGCTGCAGCAACGCATCGGCCTCGGCGCGCAGCGCCGCCTTCCATGCCGCCCAACTGAGTTCGCCGCGGCCCGGCACACGGCCCTTCAGGCGCAGGACCACATCGGCGCCGCCATCGCCCACCGCCGCGTCCAGGGCGGCGACATGGTGCCGCGCCGCCTCCCGCAGGACGCGCTTGACCGTATTGCGCTCCACCGCCCGCGGCGCCAGCCGGCGGGAGGCGGTAAAACCAAAGCGCACGGGAACGCCGCTCGCCTCCTCCCGCCGACGGGCCGCCAGCGCGAGCCAGCGCCGCGCCGAACGCACTGCGTGGGGATCCGAGGTCACGGCAGCAAACTGCGCCGGCGACCGCAGCCGGCGGGCCTCCGGCAGGCGCCGGGCAGCTTTGCGATCGCCGGCGTCAGACAGACAGGCGCCGGCGGCCCTTGGCGCGTCGCGCATTGATCACGGCGCGGCCACCGCGCGTGCGCATGCGGACCAGAAAGCCGTGCGTGCGCTTGCGCTTGACGACCGAAGGCTGGAAGGTGCGTTTGGTGGACATGGGGACTTCCTCGGGTGAACGATGAACTTGGCCTGGACGTGGCGAGCGCGCCTTGTCGGCTTGGGGCGGCCGACAGCGCTTGTGCGCCGCATCATCGGCGCCGTTAGCGCTGCCGCGAAAAGCCTACTATTAGAAGCGATCGGCTCAGCAGCCGTCAAATAGGGTTTCCTGACCAACGAGCGGGGCCTCGCTCTCCACAGCCCGCGCCGGCTTATTCACAGCTTCGGCAAGGTTGTCCACAGGGCCCCGCCGACATAAAAAAATCGCCTCTCCACAGGACGTCGCCTCAATGAATGTGAGTAAACACTCTCATCAAAGCCTTCGGCCGATAAGGAGAGCGTCCTGCCTAATCGTCGGGCACACCGAGCCGCCATGTGGATAAGCCAGCCCCCGCTAGCTAGACTGCCGGCTGTTGAGGGTGCCTCTGTCGCCTTTCCATCCGACGCGATCCGCCGCTATATGTTCGGCAAAGCGCGACAAGTCCGGCCAATTTCGCCGAACTAGCGGAGGCTGACGAGGACATCCAGAACAACAGAAGCCGCGCCTGCATCGTGCAGGATGACTGGCCGCAAGGGGGCCTGACAAACGAAATGGTCGAACTCTGGCAAGACTGCTCCAG
>CALGWX010000140.1 GCA_937936215.1 uncultured Burkholderiaceae bacterium
GACCGTGCCGCGGTGGTTGCGCGGCGCCGGCAGCGCCGAGGCCTCCTCGCCGATGCGGCCCTTCAGCCGCGGGTGGTAGACGCCGACCTCCGGGTACTCGGCCGGCAAGGCTGGCTGCAGCCGCCCGCGCAGCGCGGCGCGCGGCCCGTCGGCATAGCGGTCCACTAGGAAGCGGACCATGTTGGCGATGTTGTCGTCGGAGCCGGCGAGCCAGTACTGCAGCGTGAGGAAGTACGCGCGCACGTCCTGCGCGGTGCCGGGGATGAAGCGCAGGATCTTCGGCAGCCGCCGCAGCATCTTCATCTGCTGCGCGCCGCTGCTGGCGTGGTTCTCCTTCGCGCCGCGCAGGCGCTTGAGCAGCGCCAGCGCGCCGCTGGCCGGTTTGTCCATCCGGAAGCGGCCCAGCTTGGTGAGCCGGATCACCTCGCCTGCCGACATGCAGCAGACCATCGCGTCGCAAGCGTCGCGCCGCGCCTGCAAGGCCGGCAGCACGGCGCGAATGTGGTCGTCCATGAACATCATCGTCACGACGATGATGTCGCCCTGGGCGATGTCGGCGCGGCAGCGCTCCAGCGCCGCCGGATCGTCGCCCCACTCGGCCGCGGCGTGCAGCGACAGCCGCAGGCCCGGCAACTCGCGCAGCAGGGTGTGCTGGGCGCGCTCGGTGCCGCCGGCCAGGTGGCTGTCCAGCGTGACGATGACGACGCGCACCGGCGTCGCCTCAGCGGCCGAAGTGCGCCTTGGCTTCATAAAGCGTCTCGACCGTGATCTCGGCAAGGCCCCGCTCCTGCGCGAAGCGCTCGGTGTTGCGGCGCGCCTTGCCGCGCACGAAGAAGGGCACTTTCCTCAGTTCCTGCTCGCCCTCGGCCGTCCAACGGGGCAGGGCCGCCGCCTCCGGCAGCGGCGAATTCGTCGCAAGGGGCGTGAGGCCTCGATGGCTCATCGCCTCGCCTGCGGGTGCGGCGGCGCCCTTCTTCTGGCCGCTTACCGCTGCGGGCGGGCCATCGCGCGGCGCGGCCCGCGTATTCGCGAAGGTGGGCTTGGCTTCTGGCTGCGCCGGCAGCAGGCTGGTGTCGAACGACAATGCATCGCGGCCGGTTGCTGCAACCGCTCGCGCGTCTTCTGTGGCCGCGGTGGCCGCGGCAGCGCCGGCCGGCGTGCGTGCCACGGCCAGGTGCGAGGCGGCGGCCTCGTCGTGGAACTCGAAGTCGCCGCGGAACATCTGCAGCAGGTGCTCCTCCAGCCCCATCATCAGCGGGTGGACGAAGCTGTCGAACAGCACGTTCGCACCCTCGAAGCCGTACACCGGGCTGTAGCGGGCCGGCACGTCCTGCACGTGCATCGGCGCCGCGATCACCGCGCAGGGGATGCCCAGCCGCTTGGCGATGTGCCGCTCCATCTGCGTGCCGAGCACCAGCTCCGGCGCGGCGGCGGCGATCGCCGCTTCGACTTCGAGGTAGTCGTCGGTGATGAGCGCCGGCACGCCGTGGGCCTGCGCCGCCTCGCGGACCTCGCGCGCGTACTCGCGGCTGTAGGTGCCCAGGCCCGCGAGGTCGAAGCCGATCTCCTCCTTGGCGATTCGCGCCGCCGCCAGCGCGTGGGTCGCATCGCCGAAGACGAAGACGCGCTTGCCGGTGAGGTAGGTCGAGTCGACCGAGCGCGAGTACCACGGCAGCCGTGACCGCGACGCGGCCAGGCCTGCCTGGCCGGGCCGCTCGTCGCGCAGCACCGCGGCGGGGTCGACGTCGGCGAGATCGGCCACTTCGGCGACGAAGCGCCGGGTGGCGTTCACGCCCATCGGCACCGTCTTCGTGAACGGCATGCCGAAACTGCGCTGCAGCCACTGCGCCGTCGGCCGCGACACCTCGGGGTACAGGTCGACGTTGAAGTCGGCCTCCGGCAGGCGGCGCACGTCCTCGGCGCTGGCGCCGAGCGGCACCACGGCGTTGACGTCGATGCCCAGTTGCGCCAGCAGCTGCCCGATCTCCGCCACGTCGTCGCGGCAGCGGAAGCCCATCGCGGTGGCGCCGAGCAGATTGGCGCGCGGCCGCTGCGTCGGCGCCCGCGGGGGCTTGGTTCCCGGTGGCGGCACGCGGTCGGCCAGCAGTGCGCGCACCAGCCGGTACAGCGTCTCGCCGGCGCCCCAGTTCTCCTTCTTCGAGTACGCGGGCAGCTCCAGCGGCACCACCGGCGCCGGCAAGCCGAGCGAGGCGGCGAGATGGCCGGCCTGGTCCTGAATCAGCTCAGCGGTGCATGACTCGCCGACCAGCAGCACGTCCGGCCGGAAGCGCTCGTACGCGGCGGCGGCGGCGGCCTTGACGAGGTTGGCGGTGTCGCCGCCGAGGTCGCGCGCCTGGAAGGTGGTGTAGCTCACCGGCGGGCGGCGGTCGTGGCGGTCGATCATCGTGAACAGCAGGTCGGCGTAGGTGTCGCCCTGCGGCGCGTGCAGCAGCAGGTGCACGCCGCGCATCGACGCCGCGATGCGCATCGCGCCGACGTGCGGCGGGCCCTCGTAGGTCCACAGCGTCAGTTGCATCGCTACACCGCCAGCCGTGCCCGCCGCTCGAGCGGCCGGGCGAAGAGCTCGGCCAGGTCGCCGGCCTGATCGAAGCCGTGGATCGGCGTGAACACCAGCTCGATCGACCACTTGGTCGCCAGGCCCTCGGCTTCGAGGGGATTGGCCAGCCCCAGTCCGCAGACGGTAAGGTCCGGCCGCGCGGCGCGCACCCGGTCCAGTTGCGCGTCGACGTCCTGCCCCTCGTACAGCCGCGTGCCTTGCGGCAGCAGCGCGACCTCGGCGCCGACCATTTGCCGGTCGAGGTACGGCGTGCCGACCTCGACCAGGCGCATGCCGATCTCGCGCGACAGGAAGCGCGCCAGCGGCACTTCCAGTTGCGAATCGGGCATCAGGAACAGCCGCTTGCCCTGCAGCGCGTCGCGGTAGCGGCCCATCGCGCGGCGGGCGCGGTCGGCAAGCGGCTGCGTCACCGCGGCGACGCGCTCGCCCGGCACGCCGAAGGCCTGCGCCGCGGCGGCGAACCACGCCGCGGTGCCCTCGGCGCCGAATGGGTAGGGCGCTTCGAGCAGCCTGGCGCCGCGGGTGAGAAGCAGCCGCACCGCGTCGCCGACGTAGGGCTGCGCCGGCAGCAGCCACGTGTTCGGCCCCACGGCGGGCAGTTCCACGGCGCGGCGCGACGGGAAGAACGCCACCGGGCCGATGCCGAGCGCGTCGAAAACGCGGCGCAACTGGTCCTCGACGACGTCGGCTACGCAGCCGACGACGACGAGCTGCTTGGCCTCGGTCGACGGCAGCACGGGCACCATGCTCGCCAGCGCCCGGTCCTCGCCTTGGGTGAAGGTGGTCTCGATGCCGGAGCCGGAGTAGGCGAGCACGCGAACCTGCGGCAGCAGGCGCGCATTCAGCCGTTCCGCCGCCTTGGCCAGGTCGAGCTTGATCACCTCCGACGGGCAAGAGCCGACCAGGAACAGGGCGCGAATGTCGCGCCGGCGCTCGAGCAGGCGAAGGCAGACGCGGTCGAGCTCGTCGTTGGCGTCGGCGATGCCGGCCAGATCGCGGTCGGTGAGGATCGCGGTGCCGAAGCGCGGTTCGGCGAAGATCATCACGCCGGCGGCGGACTGGATCAGGTGGGCGCAGGTGCGCGAGCCGACGACGAGGAAGAACGCGTCTTGCAGCTTGCGGTGCAGCCAGACGATGCTGGTGAGGCCGCAGAAGACCTCGCGCTGGCCGCGCTCGCGAAGGAGGGGCGGCGCGCCGGCGCGCGACGGCGCGAACGCGAGCGGCGCGACGAGATCGTTCATTCCGCCACCATCGCCGGCTGTGGCGACGCCGACGCCTCCAGGCGCGCCGCGCGCAGCTTCAGCAGGAACTGCGTCGCGTTGATGACGTAGGCCGCGTAGGCGGCCAGCGCCAGCCACATCTGGCCGCGGGCGTCGAGCCAGCCGGTGGCGAGCGCGACGAGATACGCCGTGTGCAGCGCCAGCACCAGCATGCTGAAGACGTCTTCCCAGAAGAACGGGCGCGCGAACAGGTAAACGCCGAAGACGTCCTTTTCCCAGATCGAGCCGGTGACCATGATCGTGTAGAGCACCAGCGTCTTGACCACCACCGAGGCCGAAGCCGCGGCCAGCCCTTCGCCACTGACGAGATAGCGCAGCACCAGCGCCAGGCTGACCACGAAGACCGCGAACTGCAGCGGCGCCAGCACGCCCTGAACGAGCGTCCACGGCGAGGCGTCGCGCCGGGCGCGCTCCTCGTCGGAGTACAGGCGCTGCCGTTGCCCTTTCGCCTCCCCTGCCCGCCGCATGGGTCCCCCGTGGCGCATCCACTTTCGCAGGGCCAATCTAGGCGCCGCGGCGTCGGCTGTCAATCTGGATTGACGTCATATGGGATTGACTACCGGGAACCGGGTCTTTACAACTCGGTGGCACAGCAGCGCGGTGGGTCGTTCCTTGACGGCGCCAGCGGGCTGTGGTGTAACGCGCGTTCGGGTCCTCCTTGACGCTGGCAGGAAGGGTGGGTGCCAATCAGGCCCTTAGGTGGGCGCCGCCGCGGCGGCGTCGGGCGAGG